>JBLMZM010000358.1:0-16910 GCA_050258815.1 Ignavibacteriales bacterium | reverse complement strand
CTCCTGGAAGTAGCTCAGCTGCATATTCTGTAAATGTTTCAAGACAGGGTGAAAGCGGCAATGCAGACGCAGATTATCTTAATGCTGATTATTACCGCCTGGCAAAAGAGAAAAACGATGGTGTGATTGTAGAGCCTTACTTTTACAACGGTGAATTTATTTCTTCCTTTGCTTTCCCGGTAAAAAATATGGGACAGACTATCGGTGTTGTTGCATTCCATGTTCCGCTGCTGTACCTTGACAAAGCTGTTGAGGAAATGAAAATATTCAATACCGGATTTGCTTCAATGATAAGCCATACAGGAATTTTCATTGCCGATAAAGATAAAAAATCAATCGGTAAAAGGACCGTATTCACTGCCGCAAAGGAATTTAATGTACCTGTCCTCGAAACAGTTGGAAATCAGATTAAAGATGGGAAAAGCGGTCAGGCTGAAACAATCGATTTTACTACTGGCAATAAATTATTATTGTTCTATGAACCTTTCGGCAGAGCTACATGGGGTCTTTTAACCCTGGCTCCCGAAAAAGAAATTCTTTCAGGTGCCTACAAACTTAAATCAATTCTTTTCATTGGGTCTTTAGCTGCACTGGGTCTGCTGGCAATGGTTATTTTCCTTGTTTCTTCTAAACTTACAAAACCTATACTCCAGTTAAGCCGTGCTGCACTTGAGGTTGCAAAAGGCAATTTCGATGTAAAAGTAGATGTGAATTCAAATGACGAAATCGGAAATCTCTCAACTTCATTTAATGCAATGACAGGCAATATCAAGGAACTTATTAAGGAAACTGAAGAAAGAGGAATTAAAGCCGAGCAAATGGCAATGGAGGCAGAAGAGGCTAAAAACAGTGTTCTTAAACAGGAAGTATATCTTCAAAACAGCGTTAACAAATTACTTAATGAAATGGATAAATTTGCCGGCGGAGACCTGAGTGTAAATCTGTTAGCCGAAAATAATGATGATATTGGAAGATTATATAACGGTTTCAACAAGGCAGTCGGAAATATAAAGAATACAATTTATTCAGTTTCCAGAGCCATTGAAGCCACAGCTTCATCTGCCAACGAAATTTCATCCTCCAGTGAGGAAATGGCTGCAGGTGCGCAGGAACAGACTCATCAGACTACCGAAATAGCCAGCGCAATTGAAGAAATGACCAGAACAATCATGGAATCCACTCAAAATGTAAATCAGGCTGCTGAGTTGTCTGCAAAGGCAAGCCGTGAGGCTGAAAACGGCTACAACAAGGTAGAAGAGACTAAACAGGGAATTAGGAAGATTGTAGCTTCAGCTGAACAAACTGCCAGCATTATTACATCACTTTCAAGAAAGTCAGATCAGATAGGCGAAATCACACAGGTAATTGATGATATTGCAGACCAGACAAACCTGCTTGCATTAAATGCTGCAATTGAAGCAGCCCGTGCCGGCGAACAGGGTCGTGGCTTTGCTGTTGTAGCAGACGAAGTCAGGAAACTTGCTGAGCGTACAACAAAAGCCACAAAGGAAATTGCTGATACAATTAAAGCTATCCAGTCTGAAGCAAAAGAGGCTGACCATTCAATGGAACAGGCCAATCAGGCTGTTGAAGATGGAATGAAACTTACAGAAGAGGTTGCAGGTGTACTGCAGGATATATTAAGCAGCATTAAAAAAGTAAATGATGTTGTATCTCAGGTTGCAGCCGCAAGCGAGGAGCAGTCGGCTTCAGCTGAACAGGTATCAAAGAATATCGAAGGCATCTCCAGCGTATCCCAGCAATCAGCCGCCGGTACTCAGCAGATTGCCAGAGCTGCTGAAGATTTGAGTAACCTGACTGTAAACCTGCAGGATATGATCAATAAATTTCATATTGAAGAAACTTCTGTAAAAACAATGGCAATAACAGCCAGGTAATATTCTTTTTTATGCTGTTCTTTAATTAAAGGGAGCTATTTTATACAGCTCCCTTTTTTATTCAGGAAGGACTTTTCTTTTAATCTTTTATCCTTGAAAGAATTTTTTCATCATTAAGCTCTCTTAAGGCGTCGCGCGCAACCCAGCGAGCGGCCCTGGAATCCATTTTTAGTATTCTTTCACCGCTTCTTATGGCCAGGGGTGTAAGCCTGGAATTTCTTTTTCCGATCTGGCGCAAGGCCCAGTTGACGGCTTTCTTCACAAAGTTCCTTTCATCGCAGGCTTCCCTTTCAATTACGGACAAAAACTCAACAAACATTTCATCGTGGGCTTTTTTATTATGCACAGAAAGCGCTGCCATAAGAACAAAGCCTGCTCTTTTTACAAACTCCTCTTCACGCAGGCTCCATTCGAGCGCTTTTTCATAGGCATAGGGAGTCTTATCAAACAGGTTGCTGCAGGTCTGGTCGCACACGTCCCACGATTCAAAGTCCTTCACCCAATGCTCCATCTGGGATCTTGTAACCTGACGGGGGTCGCCTGTAAGAGCTGCAAGTATGCGTGCCTCGTGTATGCCTGTTTCCCAGAGCTCCAGTGAAAGCGCCTGGTCCTTCCCGGTCATCTTTGCCATGAATCTTAGCTGAGGCATTGAAACACCGTAAGTATTAACGGAGCTTATGCCGAAGCGCGCCATTCCCTTAACGTTTTCCTCGTTGTAATTGTTTTTTAGAAAATCCAGAATTTCTTCTTTTGTCATTTGCACCCTTAAAGTTTTAGTTTTAATATCAGTACGTCTTTCAGCTTCTCTTCGGGGAGGATTTTGCCATTCGAGTCAAAAGCTCTCAGCTGGCTGGTTGCAATAAAGTAAAACTCATCGCCTTTTATTGTACCCGTGGTAGGTATAATAAATTCGGGGTTATTTGCCTCAAGGACTTCCATTTTTGTTACACGACTCAGACTGTTATCCAGATAAAACCGTGCTATACGATTAAAGTTAGAGTTCTGGATTCCGATGAGGCTGTTTTTATAAAAGTACAAACCATCGCAAAATTCGAGCGACACATTATTGTCAGCAATAACGGAGGTGTAGGTTTTCTTCTTAAGGTCCACTTTTAATATACCCGCCGAATGAGCCACGAAGAGGTACTTCCCGTCGTCGCTGAGCGCAATGCCGTTGGGGTACTGAAATCCCGCAAGGTCAAGGTATAGCTTAAGTGAATCTGTATCCTTTGAAATAAAGTATACTGCTGGCGACTGGCTGTCGGTTACATAGATATCCCCCTGTTTGGTATAAACCAGGTCGTTAAAGAAATGTTTTTCTGCGGGGGTGGTATATTTTTTCACCAGTCTGCCTGAAGAGATATCAAATTTGAAAACGCCGGCGCGACCCTCATCTTTAGGGTCGGAGCCTTTCATAGTATTTGTAAAGCTGCTTGCGGCATAAAGAAATCCCCATTCCGGATCAGCCTTCATTCCCACCACAGCCCAGAGGCCGTCCTGCCTTTCAGAGGTAAAGTTTTTAAAGCTGCCGTCGGGACTGACCTGCAATATTTTGGATTTATACAGGCTGCTGAGGAAAAAACTGCCTGTTTTTGTGTCATAGGCAATTCCTTCGGGAATGAGATCCTTTTCGTTAATCACAAAAGCCTTTGTGCTGTTTACAACCGGAGCTTTAAGCTTTTTAATTTTTTCGCGGATAGAATTAAACCCGGGAGTATCTTTTAATGAAGTAAAATCCGGATCCTGTTCTGCATCCAGGCCGCCTCCTGCATCAACAAGTTCATTGAGGAGTTTCAGGGCCTCATTATTATTGCCTGAAAGGCTATAGGCGCAGGCGAGGTTATATTTAATTGCCTGGCTTTGCGGTGCAAGTTCGAGAGACCTCCTGAAGTTTTTAGCCGATTCAGCATAGTCTTTGTTCTGGTAGCTTTCGGTTGCCTTCTGGACGTAATAGCTAATGTCGGTTTCCTGAGCTGAGATGGTGGTAAAAATAAGGAAAAACGGTAAGATCAGTTTTTTCAGCATGGGGAGTCCTCTTGTTAAAAGATGTTGAGAAAACATAAAAGTTAGAATTTAGAGTGTACAATAATAATTATTTACTGCCGTTTAATTTACTATTTCTGTTCTTTATTAGAAAGTCTTCTATTTCCTAAATTGCACTGACGAACTTATCGGGTTCCATAGGTGCAATAACTTAATAGTGACCTTTCCCCTGATTAATGGACATCATTAATTACCACAATCAATAAATTGTGGAAAGGAAGGAGACAGTGTCCAAAATGAGAAATGTAAGAAGAAAATACGGCTAGGAATTAAGGACTGGTGCAGTCAGGATGATAATTGTAATAAAAAAATCAACAGAAATGTGTAACTAAAAATGTTTTTCATAATTAAATACAATTTCCTCTTTTTCAGCAAAGTCACGCAAGCACTTGCCATTGATAGATGATAAGTCACTGATTAAGTTCATAAATCCTTGCCTGTATAAAATCCTTCTCAGTCTTTGTTTTGGCCAGAGAATAAGCTGTCTGGAAATGTTTTTTTGCTTTGCCTTTATCAAGGTTTTTATAAAGTTCACCAAGCAGCAAAAAATAAAAATGATTATTCAACATTTGTAATTTTTCAGCTTCGGGCAGTGCTTCCTCTGCTCCCCTCGCCTTGTATAGTGCATATATCCTGTTAAGAACAACGCCCGGAGAATAGTTTATAATTAAAAGCCGGTCATAGAGCTGCAGGATGTTCTCCCATTTTTCCTTCGTATCTTTTTTTATTGAGTGCCATGAGGCTATCCTTGCTTCCAGATGGTAAGTGCTTACTTCGTCCCCCGCTGCAGAAAGATTTAAATAATACCATCCCTGGCTTATTAATTCCTTATCCCATAACTCCTCATCCTGATATTCATAAAGAATTAAAGCTACGTTACCTGATTGCCTGGCGCTGAAGCGGGAAGCATGGAAACACATTAAGGCTAATAAAGCATTTGTCTTAGGCTGGTTGGTTAGCCCATATTCCATAAGCAGAAGGCACAGACGCATTGCTTCAAGGCAAAGGTCCTTCTGCAGGATCTGATTTTGAGTTTTAGAATAATATCCCTCGTTAAAAAGCAGATATATTATGCGCAGAACATTTTCCAGCCTTTTGCCTATATCCGTTTCCGGTGGGAATTCCAGTTGTATCCTTTCAGTGCGTAATTTTTCCTTTGCCCTGAAAAGGCGTTTGTTAATTGTCTCTTTGTTTGATAAAAATGCCTCTGCTATTTCATCAATGCCAAATCCGCAGAGTATGCGCAGTGCAAGCCCAATTTGTGCTTCACTTGCAATTGCGGGATTGCAGATGGCAAAAAGCATCTGCAGCTGACTGTCTTTGATATTCTGCATAGAGAAATCCGGTTCACTTTCTACACTGTTTATTTCTTCCCTTGCTGCTAGTTCAGGCAGGACCTTTTGTTCGAAAAGCTTATTTCTTCTGAAGTAATATAATGTCTTCTGCTTGGCTACAGCGTATAGCCAGGCAGGCGGATTTGGGGGAATGCCTTTATCCCCCCATGTTTCCGCTGCCTGCAGAAAAGTTTCGCTTACAATATCTTCAGCTATTTCAATATGCTGGAGTCCAAAAAGCTTACTTATTACAGCAACCATTTTGGAAAACTCCTGATGAAATAATTGGTTTATTGTTTCTTTTTCACTTCCCATTATATTGATTTATCCAAAAAGCGGTCTGATCTCAACACTTCCGCCAGCATCAATTGCAGGGCATCCGTGAGCCAGTGTAACGGCATCTTCCAAACTGTCTGCATTTACTACAATAAAACTGCCCAGCATTTCTTTTATCTCAACAAACGGACCGTCTGTAACAACACCGCCTGCCTTAAGAACTTTGCCATCCAGTGCCAGCCGCATTCCGTTATTAGCTATTTTACCCTGTGAGGCCAGATTACCTGCCCAGTCCTGCCATTTTTTTCCAATTACCTGCAGTTCCTGAGGCGACATATTGTTTGTATCAAAACTGGGTTGTCTGAATAACATCACAAATTCTTTCATTTATTTCCCTTTCATTAAATTATATTTATTTCGTTAATTCTGCATGTTCACCGACCCTGTAATTCCCTGCCGGCGTACGGAAAGCGATATTAATACGATTATAACTATTAATGCCGATAACCGCCATGGTTAAATCAATCAATTCTGTTTCCGTGAACTGTTTGCGCGCCTGCTCATAAACTTCATCAGGTACATGTCCTTCGGTAACCATTGTGACTGCTTCAGCCCAGGCAAAGGCTGCCCTTTCACGGTCCGTATAGAAAGGAGCTTCTCTCCACGCATCCATTACATACAAGCGCTGCGGATTTTCACCTGCTGCCAGCAGATCCTTGGAGTGCATATCAAGGCAATACGCACAGCCATTGATTTGGGATACCCTGTAATAAACTAAATTTACAAGATTTTTTTCCAAAGGGGATTTATTCAATGCTGATCCCAGGGTAAAAAGAGCTGAAACTGTCCCATTACCTTTTAAATAAGGATTTATTCTGCTTTCCATTGTCTTTTCCTTTTTTAACATTATTGAAAATATCAATTACATTACAATAATGACTGAGATCTTAAAAATTGGACATTAACCTTTATTGTTTTTTTTAAGCTGTTGGTTGGACATTCGGACATCAAGACTATGATGACCGGGATAACGATGCCGGAGCTGTCATAATTTTGCATAATTGTGAATTCAGGATCGGAAATGATTGTGGCAGAAATGTCAGCCAGTTAGGAAAACAAGAGATTCAAGAACTAAAATCCTGGTCAGGTGGACTTTTAAATATGGACAAGTCTGTTACGGCTTCTATTTATCAAAAGATCGGCCTACTCAGTTTTACCTATCCAGTAACTGTTGAGCTAAAAAGGAGTCATTTCTGACTCCTTTTTTTACCCGTTCTCACCTTACGATTTTAGCCATCGCTATTAGTCATAAAATGTCCGTAGATTTATATATAATAGTTGCCTTCAGCCTCGGGCTGGTAATTTATTTTCTCAATTAAAATTCTTCTATGCCCGTTTGGGACATCCAATTCTATTATATCTCCTATTTTGCTTCCTATTACGGCTAATCCGAGTGGCGCAAGTATAGACAGTTTTTTTGTCTCAATATCAGCATCAAACGGAAATACAAGAGTATATTCAGATATTATATTAGTATCTATATCCTTTATACTGAAGTTCGAATGCATTGTAATTATGTCAGCAGGAATTTCCTTTGATTCAACAATCACTGCATTCTTCAATTCTTTTTCCAATTCTCTTAAATGCTTCTTGTATATAGCATCAATCCTGCCTGAATTATTTACTAACCACATAAATCTTTTCATATCAAAATCTGTTATATAAATTTGTTTTTTCATAATGTTACCTTTTTTAATATTGTTCAGTAATTTTCCATCCTTTGTATAAACTTCCAGATATGCGCCGTTCGACAAGATTACAATTATATCTTTTATATGGGTAAGGCTAGATTGTCATTCCCTTTTCTCAGAATAATATGGCTGTTTTTTTTTGATTTTTTTCAGATTTTCGGAATTAGATATTTCGTTTCTAAAAACCTTCGAAATATCTCCAGCACATCTTCTTCAATTTGACTGTCGAATATAACCAGACCAGATTTTACTAATGTTGACATCTCCATGACTCTGTTTGTCTTATCAGTAATGATAGATTGAATATTATCTTTCTTTATAAGATGAAAATAAGAGTAAGAATGGAATGATCATCACCAACAAATAATACCTAGTCGTTAATTGACATCGTATTTCCTCTGTGTTTGCAGATTATTTCTTCATATTATATTGTTCAAATTGATCTGGCTCTATCTGCAAATTATAAAAGATGACAGTAGAAAGGCTCTGGAAGAGGGGGAGACTTCTTAGCTGTATTTTGCCTTTCCACGTCATCTGTCTTGTTAGCTTTTCTTTTAAAACATTATTCTATTTGAGGCATTATTTCTTGAATTTCACCTGACATGTTATTAATGAACCTATCCCTTACTGATAAAGGCAGCTTAATATTTACACTTGTATACTCCCCAAAACTGCTGTCAATATTCACTATTATGCTATTTCTCTTAGCAATCTTTCTGACGATTTTCAGTCCTAATCCAATCCCATCATTGTTAATTGCTTCGGTGCCGTTTTGCAAAAATGCAGACATTCTTACAATCTGACTTGCATTTATGCCCATTCCGTAATCGGTAATTGTTATAGAATGAAAGGGACCCTCTGATAATGAAGATATTTCAATGCAAGATCCGGGTCTGGAAAACTTACATGCATTCTCAAGAAGTTCATTTATCATTATTCCTATATATGGATCAGCAGTCCTTATTAATGCATCATTAATATTAATAATCATATCTTCTTTCCTGCGCATCACAGATGCAATCATGTTTATACTTTGATAAAGCATTTCAATTACTGAATTGGATCCATCTTCAATTTTTCCGAATTTTTCTTCCTCTAGCTCCGCAAGAATCAATAGTTTATCAAGAAATTTGAGCATACAACTGCCCGAATATTTGATCTTTCCAGCCATATCCTTCACCTCAATTGAACTAAGCTGCATGTCATTGTCCATTATCATCTTAGAATAACTGATTATAGGTATCATAGGACTTCTAAGCGAATGGTTTATATTCCGGATAATTTTTCCTTTAACATTCTGGAACTTTCTTTCCAGTTTTACTTTTTTCTTAATACGGGTTTCTATTGATGTTATTAATTCTTTTGCTTTATATGGTTTTGGAATATAATCATCTGCTCCTGCCTCCATGGCTTTTCTAAAATCTGTAATTTCAGTTCCGACTGAGAGGAAAATAAAAGGTATATAGTCATCTTTTCCTTCCCCATTCACTTTATTGAGCAACTCATAACCATCAATTCCAGGCATAATTATTTCCGAAATAATAAGGTCGGGTGAATGATTTTCCAACAATTCAAATGCTTCATCTCCATTGGCTGCTGCTAATACACCATATCCAATATTCTCAAGCAATTGTATCAGATTTCTTCTTGTCGAAGGATCATTTTCCACCACAAGGATTTCTTCCATTTCAACACCTAATATTCTCGTATTAAATTATTTGTGCAGGTAAATTATAGTCTTTTCCTGATAAAACATTTATAAATGTCAAATCCGGGATAACTTTTTAATAAATGGGTGTTATTATATAAAAAACGGGAACAATAGCAGGGTACAAGCTGGAAAATTAAGCGAAATTTTATTAAAGCATTATTCGGGCTCTTACCTTAGGCGCATATCTTTTACTGACTTCCAGGGGTTTATCATAATAAGTCATGTAAATTCGCAGTGTATGGTTGAACCACTTCTCAACTTTTTCCATATATTCAAGATTAATTATGGTTGATTGATGTATTCGAAGGAACTGATCTTTTGGAAGTATTGCTTCCCACTCTTTCAATAATTTGCGCACAAGTAAGTTTCTTCCTTCTTTTGTACAAATATTACTATATCCTTCGGAGGAACTAATAAAGACGATCTCTGAGACCTTCAGCACCTCAGGATGGCTGCCTGCAACAACTACCGAATTCCCTCTCAAAGTGCTTTCACAGTACTTATTACTCATCTTTTCTTCCTGCCCTTTTACAAAGTTTTCCTTCTTCTCAAGCCTCTTTTTGACAGCTTTTAGCAGGTCGCCGGCCCTAAAAGGTTTTGTTAAATAGTCATCTGCTCCCAGCTCCATTCCAAGCCTTAAATCAGTCATTTCAACTTTAGCCGTCAGAAAAATAAAAGGTATAGTGAATGTTTTCTTTTCTGCGCTTAATTGCTCCAGCACTTCATATCCATTCATATCTGGCATCATTATATCGCAGATTATCAGATCCGGCTGTTTTTTAATTGCCAGCCTTATGCCTTCGGGGCCGTTATCGGCAGTCAGGACCTCATATTTTGCCTTTTCGAGAAGCTGCTTTATATTTTTCTGCACCGAGAGGTGGTCCTCAATTACTAATATTTTTTCCATATCTCCTCTTTTATTATCAGTTAAGCATTTAAAAGTATTTATGTTGCATATCGGAATAATAATTTTTCCGTATCGGATTGCATTACTTTTTTGAACATCCTCAATTCAGCAGGTATACTTTGATAGGATAAGCCAAATCAATATTTTAATTCTAATATGGCAATCTAACAATGAATTTTGTTCCTTTCCCGGGTGAGCTTTCAAAAATAATACTCCCCTTATGAAGTTCAACACATTTTTTTACTATGGGCAATCCAAGTCCGGATCCGGAAATATGGGAAACATTAGTTGACCTGAAGAATGGCTCGAATAACAGTTCGTGATCTTCCGGGCGAATACCTATTCCTTTATCTTTTATCTCAAAACTAACATAATCATTACTGCACCTAATAAAGAATTCTACAGTTCCTCCCTCGAAGGAATATTTTACGGCATTGGATAATAAATTAGCCAGGATATACATTAAAAGTTTCTTATCCATTACCACCTCTTTTATTGCCGGTTCGGAAACAAGCTCCACTTTGCATTTTGCATTATCAATTAAATTCTTTACAATATCTTTGCAGAAAGAAATCAGTTCAAAAGATGAAGGATTAAATTCCAGGCCTCCGCTTTCGACACGGTTTGATAATAGTACATCATTAACTAAAGACATCATATAGTCAACCGAGTTTTTAATTCTTTCAAAATGCTCCTGTTTTTCCTCTTCTGTAAGCTCCAGGCCAAAGAGTTCCAAAAGTTCGGTGGAAGAAAGTATTGCAGTCAGCGGTGTCCTGTATTCATGTGAAATCATTGAAATAAAATTTGATCTCATTTCGTTTAGTTCTTTTTCTTTTTTTAAGGCATAACTAATTTCCTTCTCCAATTCCTTTCGTCCGGTTTCATCATGCAGAATGGTAATAATATAATTTCTCCCCGTTTCATCCTGATAGATACTATCCCTGGCTGTTACTACCCGGCTTTTATTATTTTTGTCAGTAAAGCAGATTTCATAATTAGCTAATTTCTTTTCAGCCAGTTTATCATTATTGAAGGAAATATCAACTCCTTCCTTTGGGAATATTTCAGCGTCTGTTTTCCCGAGTATTTCATCCTGCTTTAGACCTATAAATTTACAAAAGGCATCGTTAACCAGCATCCATCTTTGATTGCCATCCTTAACATACATCGGATCGCCTGCATTGTTTATAATGGCTGTTAAAAAATTCCTTGAATCACGAAGTGCCTCCTGCATAGCAATATGCTGCGTAAAATCCCTGGAATTTATTACAATTCCATTTATATCCGGGTTGTCGAGTTGATCGGTGAGAATACTTTCCAGATAAATCCATGATCCCTTTGCATGTTTGATTTTTATATAAATGGGATTTATTAAAGGAACTTTTTTTCCTGAAATCATTTCTACCGTATCTCTTAATTGATCAGGTTTTTCCGGAGAAATAAATCCAAATAATGGCTTCCCTATTAATTCTTCAGGTTTATATCCCAGAATTCTTTCTGCCGCCGGATTAATATATTTAATTTCTCCTTCTCTGTTAATTAAAATTATTATATCGGCTGAATGTTCCAATAATCTTCCTAAGTTCTCCATGCAGCCCGAAAATTTATTGCTTTTCAGATGACTAATGTTTGTTTTATTAACTTTCATTTGATATTCATTTTATCTCAAAATACAGGTCTCTGCCTTAAAAATAATAAATATTCGCCTTTATTTATATAATACCTTCTTAATTGCATCACCAATAATGAATTGATCCAAAGTTTTTAGTATATACACGTTGCCTGAGATATTTTCGGCTTGTTTAATTATTTCAGGTTCTATGTGCGAGCTCATAAAAATTATTGGTATCTCATGCTCATCCTTTATAATTTCAGCCAGTTCCAGTCCATCAATTCCCGCACCCAGATTAATATCCATAATAATAAGATCTATCTTTTCTTTTGTATTTATTATATCAATTGTTTCACTTGCAGAACTTGCCGAAATGACTTCATATCCTAATTTCTTTATAATTCTGACCTCCGTAAGCGCAACAATCAATTGATCTTCAACTAAGAGAATCTTCATATTTTTTTCTCTTTTCATTTAATTTCTGAATAAATGATTTTATTGCCGGAACCCTTTCCAGTTTTGGATTTGAATTCCGGCTATGTTTTTTATTAAAGAAAGTAATGCTGAATCTTATATTTAAATGACTAAATTCCGGTCATCAGAATTTTTCATACTCCTCAACTAAAACATCCGAATTCAGGTCGATAAATATTGGATTATTTTTTAAGGTTTGGAGGTTTGAATCATGTTTAGTATTTGGATGGGCGGCCTTTAATTTATTTCTGCCTTCAGTAATCTGTTTTTTACCTTTGTGGTTTTTACAATTTGCATTTGTTTCAGTCTTAAAGAAAGAAATAGTATCCAGCAATTGTTCAGCCTGGCTTGAGAGCTCCTCGGCAGTTGAGGCAATCTCTTCACTTGCACTAGCATTCTGCTGAATGACTGTATTTAGCTGCTGTATGGATCTGTTTATCTGCTCTGCCCCGGAGTTCTGCTCATTTGATGCGGCTGTTATCTCCTGGACCAGTTCTGCTGTCCTTTGAATATCAGGCACTATCTTCTTTAACATCTCTCCTGCTCTTTCTGCCACCATTACGCTCTGTCTTGAGAGTTGGCTTATCTCGCCTGCTGCCACCTGACTTCTTTCAGCAAGCTTTCTAACCTCGCTTGCCACAACTGCGAAGCCTTTACCGTGTTCGCCCGCTCTTGCTGCTTCAATGGCTGCATTTAAGGCAAGCAGGTTTGTCTGTCTTGCTATTTCTTCAATGATTGAAATCTTGGAAGCTATGTCTTTCATTGCATCAACTGTTTCAGCTACTGCTTTTCCACCCTCTTGTGCATCTTCTGCACTCTTCCGGGCTATCTTCTCTGTTTGCTGTGCATTGTCTGCATTCTGCTTAATGCTGCCTGTCATCTCTTCCATTGAGCTTGATGCTTCTTCAGCAGCAGCGGCCTGTTCTGTTGCTCCCTGACTCATCTGTTCACTGCTTGAGCTCATCTCCTGAGATCCCGCGACCACATTATCTGCTGCTTGTTTTATTGTGCTGGCAACTTCCTTAAGCTTTTCGACCATTGTGTCCAGTGCAATCATGAGGCTATCTTTATCTGATTTCTGTCTTACTTTAATCATCAAATTTCCTGCTGCTACTTCTCTTGTAGTATTAACCTGTTCTTTGATATTTGATATCATCCTTTTAAAGGAATCCTTTAATTGCCCAATTTCATCTTTCGAAGTGACTTCAACTTCAACATCTATATCCCCGAGAGAAAGCTTGTCGGCTACCACTGATAGTTGCCTGACAGGTTTGCTAATTATTCCTGTGATCCCAAATGCCATAAGAGACGAAAATATTGTACTTATTATCAGTATCGTTATCATCATGCTTCTTGAAGAAGCATATATCTCGTCTCCACTACGACTGGCATCTATTCCCTGGCGTTTATTGTGCTCAATAATAGCACGCAGTTCTGTGCTTGCTTTATCGAAGAGCTCCTGTGATAGTCCCCTCAGTAAGACTCTTGCCTCATCTGTTTTAGTCTGCTTAGATAAAGTCAACAGATGTTTATTTGTTTCCAAATAGCTATTCCATGAGGCCAAAAATTTCTCATAAGCATTCTTCTCTCTCTCGTCTGTGATTAATTTTTGATATTCTTTTTCATTTGTTTTAATTTTTGTGAGCTGATTATTCATATCTTCTTCAGCTTTATTCTTATTTTGTTCTGTAAGAGAAAAAACATGGTTCAGCTCGGCAATTCTGAAATCTGATATATTTGTATTCATATCTGATATATATTCAATGCTCGGCATCCAGTTTTCTGCTATCTCAGTTGATTTATCATTTACCTCAGATAGTTTACTGACTGAGAATACCCCAAGAAATATTGTCAATATTATTGCTACTGCGAACGCTAAAAATAATTTCCTACCTATTTTTAAATCGTAGAACCATTGCATAAGAACTCCTGTATGGATTTAATACTATTACTTTGGATTACGCAATTCTGACTGACCAGGATTATTTAATCCTTTATTAATTCTATTGAAGGGATTTATTGTCATCAAACTGCTGAATTTGAGCAAGTTCGTCGCATGAGAATATTCTTTCAATATTTAGGATAATTATAAATTTATTATCTTTTTTACCGATGCCTCTGATGAAATCAGTATTCAGCTTTTTTCCGATTTTTGGTACAGATTCAATATTCTCACCAGCAATCTCAATTACTTCACAGACAGAATCAGCTAATATTCCCAGAGTGATTTTTTCTTCGTTTATTATAATATCCATGACAATAATGCTTGAATTAACCGAGATTTCCCCCTTTTCCATTCCTAGTTTAATGCGCATATCGATTACCGGTATTGCTTTCCCTCGCAGGTTAGTTACTCCGCCCAGATATTCCGGTGTTTGCGGAATTTTAGTAAATATTTTGTATTCTAATATTTCCAGAATCTGTACTATGTTCACTCCATATGTTTCATCCTTTAATTTAAACGTCAGATATTGATCTGATTTCATAATTGAGTTGTCCTCCATATTAGCTCTGCGATTTGACCATTCAGGTTTTAATGATTTCAATAAATTTTCATTTATGCCAATGGCAGTGTAAAAACAAACTCAGTCCCTTTTTTTACTTCGCTATTTACAAATATTTCGCCATTATTTTTTTTGATCAGTTCCCTGCACAGCACCAGCCCAAGCCCGGTACCTTCTTCACCTGCTGTCCCTAAAGTTGAATATTTTGAGTCTAGCCTGAATATCCTGTCCATTACATCTTTTTCCATACCTATTCCGGTATCTTTTACTTTTATTTCGGCGAACCTGGCATTTGTGGATGCATATAAGATAACTCTCCCTCCGGGCTTTGTGAACTTGATAGCGTTAGATATAAGATTTCTTAATATTGTTGACAGCATATTCAAATCAGCATATACCTTAATACTTTCATTTATTTCATTTATTATAAAAATCTCCTTACTTTCCGCATTATGGATCTGCAGATCGATGCATTCAGTTACAATTGAGTTTAAATCAATTATTGAAGGGCAATTATCAATTTTGCCCATCTGAAATCCGGACCATTCAAGAAGATTATTAAGCAGGTTGTATATTTTCTGAGTAGTCGTAAAAATTGATTCTGTAATATCCTTCAGTTCATCCTTTGGAATCATTTCATAACTGTCTGCTAAATATTCCGACATACCAAGCAATCCCGTAAAAGGACTTCTAAGATCATGGGCAAGAACCGAAAAAAATTTGTCTTTAGTTGCATTTAACTCAAGCAAAGCCGCTTCTGAATCTTTAAGCTGCTTATTTTTTTCTATAAGTGCTGCTTCAAAGGTCGTGGAGTCTATTTGTCTCTTATTCAAGTTCTTCCGCATATTATTTTAGTTCTTGTATTGAATTCTTATACTTAAAAGCTTCATTATCCTTAAGTTTCATTTTAGCATATTTGCTTTTTGTAATGTCTTTTTGGACTAAATCTGTAGTATTCCCGGAGCAATAGTTATCAAACAAATCATGAACTGTCGTTAATAAATATTTTTGATAGTTTGCCACTTAATTACAGAAGGATTTATTTCAACTACATAAGAGTTGCTACGGCTCTTTGCATTTCATAACTCTAAATGGTTTTATAAGGTAATCTTCTACCCTTTTGTATCTACGTTACAAAAGCATAAACTATTTTTGGCTAAGGGAACTTAGTTAGTTTATCAGAACTACCATTAATAAATGTCAAAACCGTACTGATTTATTAAAAAGCGGGTGAGTTTATAGGATAAGCGGGAATTTCGATCGGGACAAAACCATTTACTAACTTTTCACATTTCTCAATATTTAAAAACTTTGCAACTGCCGAGGGCCATCAAAACCAGTCACCTGTTTTGATTGATTTTGCAAGTTTAGGAATTTCGATTTTAAGAGTCAAATTCGACTAAGCGTTTTTGATTTCCGGTCTGAACTTCTTCAATAATAAGCAGGTCCGCCTTAATGACACCGCTTTTCAGGTTATCAATACGGGTTGTTTCACTCAGGCCTCCACAGGAACCAAACATCCTGAGGTGGGATTCTGTAAAGCTCTGCTGGTTTTGGAAGAATACATATTCCACGTACTTGTGACGGCTGTAGCCAAGTGTCGCGATAAGGGTATATTGGGTCCGTCTTTTCTTTGTAGCGGGGTCAAATAGGTAGCCTACCTTTGCGCAGTCCACCTGTATCTGGCTTCCAGCGGGTATTTCAATGAGGCAGGTGGAAGCCTTTGATTCCTTCCCTAAGTCATGTGTTCTTGCAAAGCGCTTAAATATCGTATAGCTTACCCGGGACTGAAACTCTTACTTTTCTGACAAAACTTCGAAGGCATTCTTTAGTTTAATAGGGCTTTCCTCATCGGTTTCCAGCTTTTTGAACTCATCGGCATACTTAAGAAGAATGTCAGTTTTCCCACTTTTTGATGCCAGGGTAATCTCGCCAGAGAGTAAATCCTTTATCTCTTCAGATGTAAGCTTAACGTCTTTCTTTAGGCCCTTCTTCTCAACCAGCGAGATATATTTACCTATTGTCTGCCTGTCATAGCCGGTTTCTCTTTTTATTGCCCTTATCTACTGACCTGACTGCCATCTGCGGTTAATTTCAGTGATGTCCATGACTGTTTTTCCTCTGTTTGCCATATCTTGTCTCTACCCGTATTTATGTTGGAAATTCTTCGGGTATAATATGGCCTAATGTTGATAATTAAAAAATAACTAGCATTAAGGTGGCAGATTTTCGTGGCCCTGAAGGGCTTTAAGTGGCGGGGTTTGGTGGCCCTCGACAATCTGGTATTCCGGAGAAACAGATGGTATTCTAGCCATTTAATAACAGTTTAAGATTTTACTATAAAATAAAGCAGAATTTCACTTTATTGCAGTGAAAAAATTATTTTTACTTATTTTCGAA
>JBLMZM010000357.1:0-6553 GCA_050258815.1 Ignavibacteriales bacterium | reverse complement strand
AACCAGTGGCACCACATTGCCGCTACAAGAAACGGAACTACCGGTGACATAAAACTCTATGTTGACGGCGCTCTTTCTGCAACTATGAACAAGAGCTTCAGCGTAGACTTTGCTTCACCTGTATCTAAGCTTGAAGTGGGAAGCTTACTTGGCGGAAGCCTCTTAAAAGGAACACTTGACGAACTGGCTTTCCATAACACTGAACTTTCTGCTTCCGGGATCCTGAAGCATTTTCAGAACGGTGCACTGGGTCAGGGCTACATTCTTTCACCCGAACCGGTCATTACTTCTTCACCGTTAACAGCTGCCACAGTGGGCGTACTTTATACATATGACGTAAATGCAACAGGAACTCCTGCTCCAGCGTATTCACTTACAGCGTCTCCTGACGGGACTATGACAATTGATCCTGTAACGGGAGTAATCCGCTGGACCCCGTCTGCCGCCGGAACTTTCCAGGTAAGCGTCAAGGCTGATAACGGGCTTAATCCTGCTGCGGTTCAGACGTTTTCAATCACTGTAGCACAGGCACCTTATTCAGGCATGATCAGCTACTGGAAGCTGGATGAGCAGACCTCAGGAAGTTATTCCGATTTTAAGAAGATAAATAATGCCGCCGGAAGCTCCAGTCCTGTTCTTCAGGGGAAAGTCGGCGGTGCACAGTATTTCGACGGCGTAACTTCAAAGATCTCTGTTCCAGCCAGTGCTTCGCTTGACTTTACTTCCAAAGGAAGCTTTTCACTTGAAGCCTGGTTCATGTCCCAGACTCCCCCTTCACAGTTCCAGGCTATCTTAAGCCGGAGCTTCTCCTCTACAGGAGCAAACTGGTACATGGGCATTAACCCCACCAATGGAAAAGCAAGATTCTACATCTCAGGTGGCGGTCAGACAGCGTCACTCTATGGCACAACTGTTACAGATAACCAGTGGCACCACATTGCAGCTACAAGAAATGGTGCAACGGGTGATATCAAGCTATATGTCGACGGAGTGCTCACTGCCGGCACTAACAAGAGCTTTAATGTGGATTTCTCCGGTTCCACTTCAAAGCTTGAAGTAGGGAGCTTCCTGGGGGGCAGCCTCCTTAAAGGAACTCTTGACGAAGTGGCAATCCACAGCGCTGAACTTTCAGCATCAGAGATACTTCAGCACTTCCAGAACGGAATGGCAGGCCAGGGCTACATACTTTCACCTGAACCGGTCATTACTTCGTCTCCTGTGACAGCGGCCACGGTGGGTGAACTGTACTCCTATGACGTAAATGCTGCCGGGACACCTGCTCCAACGTATTCACTGACAGCGTCCCCCGATGTAGCCATGACAATAGACCCCGCAACCGGACTTATTCAGTGGACTCCCGCACTGGCCGGAACTTTCCAGGTAAGTGTAAAAGCAGATAACGGACTTAATCCTGCTGCGGTTCAGACATTTACAATCACAGTTGCCGAGGCTACTGTAACTCCTGCCGGTCTGGTGAGCTACTGGAAGCTGGATGAGCAGACCTCTGGAAATTATGCTGATTTCCTTCAGGTAAATAATGCCTCGGGAACTACTACCCCCAACACCCAGGGTAAGGTTGCTTCGGCTCAGGATTTTGACGGCACCACCTCAAAACTGACGGTTCCGGCAAATACATCACTCGACTTTACTTCCAAGGGAAATTTCTCGGTTGAAACCTGGTTCAAGGCCCAGACTCCTCCTCCAGCCTTCCAGGCCATTATAAGCCGGAGCTTCTCCTCTACAGGAGCCAACTGGTACATTGGAATAAATCCTGTAAATGGTAAGGCCCGCTTCTACTTGTCAGGCGGAGGCCAGACGGCTTCACTCTACGGCACAACAGTAACCGACAACCAGTGGCACCACATTGCTGCAACCAGGAACGGCTCAACCGGTGACGTAAAACTCTATGTTGACGGAGTACTCTCAGCCTCTATGAACAAGAGCTTCAGCGTGGATTTTTCATCACCAGCGTCAAAACTCGAAATCGGAAGCTTCTTAGGCGCAAGCCTCTTAAAAGGTACTCTCGATGAGCTGGCTTTCCATAACACAGAGCTTTCTTCTTCCGAGATTCTAAAGCACTTCCAGAACGGTGTAAATGGATTAAACTACTGGGGACAGGATGGCTCTACCAGGACATTCAAGGTAAGCGCCAGCCCCGTTTTTGAAAAGTTCTCCACCTCGGCAAGTGAAAATAACGTAAGACTTACCTGGCATACAAACTTAAACGTAGCGGGTAATTTTGAGCTTGAGAGAACTTCAGCCGGACAAGGCAGCTGGAAGAATATCGCCCTTGTTTCCTCTGAAGGGCTGAAGGATTTTGAATTCAGTGACAAGGTTCCTTCAGACGGGAAATACTCATACAGAGTTAAATTCATCAGCAGGAACGGAGGATACGCCTACTCTGATGTGTCCGACGTTGAAATACTCCCCCGTGAGTATAACCTCGTGCAGAATTATCCTAACCCGTTTAATCCTGCTACAACAATCAGCTATGAACTGCCGTCTCTAAGCAGGGTAAACCTTACCATTTACAATATGCTCGGCGAGAGGGTCGCTGAACTGGTCAATGAGATCCAGTCTGCCGGATCATATAAGCAGGTATGGAATGCAAGCCGCCTTGCAAGCGGGATTTACCTGCTCAGGATGGAATCCAGGGATGTTGCTTCGGAAAGAAGCTTCGTCAGGACATTAAAAATGATAATGATGAAGTAACGGAAATCCTCCCGCTCCCCCCAGGAGAGTTCATATGGGGTTGGAAAACCCCTATGGACTCTCAATTTTTCACTGAGTAAGGGGGCAGATGCGGCCTCCGGGCTTTTGAGTATTAAATAAATATTTAAGTAATAACTCAAGATACTACTATGGCATTAGAAATATTATCAAACCAGATTAAAAAGCTGTGCATCCGTCATTTCCTTCTGATGGACATAATCATCTTTTTCTTCAATCCTTATCTGGCACTCTTCATCCGTCTGGATGGAACGGTAAACTGGGATTTGTACAGCTCCCCGCTGCTGGTTTATTCCCTGTTATTCACCTTAATTAAACTGGCTGTTCTTGGAGTAAGCAGGTTCTACGGCAGACTCTGGCGCATGGCAAGTGTGGATGAATTGGCTTATGCTATATTTATCTCTGCAGTTGCAGTAGCTGTTGAGTTTTCTTTTTTCTATGCCCTGGAAAAGTCACAGGTTCACCCGTTTGTCATTTTCCCGGTGTCACTTCCTTTGCTTGATGGAATCTTCAGCATGATTACCATAGTCTCTATCAGGTTCAGCATCCGCTTTATCGACCTTGCCAACCAGAAGGTATTACTGAAAAAGCATCCGATGCAGAGTGTCCTGATTGCCGGGGCCGGAGAATCGGGCTTCAGCATAGCTCTCGAAATGCAGCGCAATGCACACCTGGGACTTAACCCGGTAGCTTTTGTGGATGATGATTCATCAAAACATAACCTGAAACTTAGAGGTATCCCCATTAAGGGATCAACAGATGATATTGCTTCAGTTATAAAGGAACTGAACGTCAGCAAGGTCATTATTGCCATGCCCATGGCCTCAGGAATAAAAATAAGACAGATAATGTCCAACTGTGAGGCAGCGGGCGTGGAAACACTGACTGTACCCGGAATATTTGAGATTCTGAACGGGAATGTAAATATAAGCAAAATCAGAAAGATACAGATTGAAGACCTTCTGCGCAGGGAACCTGTAATTACGGATAATGCAAAAGTAAAGCTGCTCCTTAAAGGGAAAAAAGTTTTAATTACCGGGGCAGGAGGCTCCATAGGAAGCGAACTATGCCGCCAGGTGCTCAGGTGCAATCCTGCCGGAATGATTCTTATCGGCCATGGGGAAAACTCCATATTTGAAATTGAGCAGGAGCTCCTGGCCATAAAAAAAGAATTTACAGGATCTGAAAAGCTGGATACAGTAATTTCAGCACGCATAGCCGACCTCAGAAGCAGGGAAAGATTAAGAGGCATTTTTGATGAATTTTATCCTGACGTAATTTTCCATGCCGCTGCCCATAAGCATGTTCCGCTAATGGAAAGCAACCCCCAGGAGGCCGTGACAAATAATATACTGGGTACAAAAAATATAGTTTCCCTGGCTGTTGAGTACGGCGTCAGGCACTTTATATCCATTTCTTCCGATAAGGCAGTTAATCCCACAAACATTATGGGAGCAAGCAAGCGTGCAACTGAAATGATTGTCCTGGAGGCTGCAAGGAAAACTGGCTGGTCCTACTCTGCAGTGCGTTTCGGCAACGTCCTGGGCAGCCGCGGCAGCGTGGTAAGAACGTTTCAGAAGCAGCTGCAGAATGGCGGCCCTATTACAATTACGCATCCCGAAATAATAAGATATTTCATGACCATACCTGAAGCCGTACAGCTCGTTCTTCAGGCCTCGGTTCTCAATAAAGGCGGAGAAGTTTTTGTGCTGGATATGGGCCAGCCGGTTAAGATAATTGATCTTGCAAAAGATATAATTAGGCTTGCCGGACTGTCTGAAGGCACAGATATAGAAATAAAAGTAACAGGCCTCCGCCCCGGTGAAAAACTTTATGAAGAACTCTTTATTGAAGGCGAACACTATGAAAAGACAATCCACGACAAAATACTGATTGCCCGTAATGCAAGCAGCTGCATTTCAAACCTTCTTTCTGAAAGCCTGAACTATTTTGAAGCAGCCGACGGGCAGTTATCACGCGGCGAAATAATAGACATTTTATGTGAACTCATCCCTGAGTTTCAGCCTCAGGACAGGAAGAGCCATGCAGTCACAAAAGCCTTCAGGGCAGGTAATTCCGGGATGAATTTGTCACTGGCAAACTTACAGACGGCATAAGCGCTTACGGCTCATAGCTTTTTTAAGAAAGTTAATCCACAATACAAAAAGAAATTTAATGGAAAAGGAGCACTGCATAAATGAAAAGTAAAATTTGGCTTTCACCGCCGCACATGGGAGGAGAGGAAATTTCATTTATAAATGATGCATTTTCATCCAACTGGATTGCGCCGCTTGGTCCAAATGTCGACGGCTTTGAACGTGACCTCTCAGGCTATACCGGTGCACGGCATTCGGTGGCCCTTAATTCGGGCACGGCTGCAATCCATATGGCACTTGTAACGCTTGGAATAAAACATGGCGACGAGGTGCTCTGCTCAAGCTTTACTTTTGCCGCCTCAGCAAATCCGGTTATTTATCAGAACGCGGTACCGGTCTTTGTGGACAGTGAGGAAGAATCTTGGAATATGAGTCCTCTAATGCTGGAAAGAGCAATAAAAGAGAGGCTAAGAAATGGTAAAAAACCTAAAGCCATAATTCTGGTCCATCTTTACGGAAACCCTTCTGAGATGGAGAGCATAATGCAGATATCCATGCACTATGATATCCCGGTAATAGAAGATGCCGCCGAGGCACTGGGTTCATTTTATAAAGACAGGCACCTTGCCACTTTCGGTGATATGGGCGTCATTTCCTTTAACGGGAACAAAATCATTACCACTTCAGGAGGCGGGGCACTCCTTTCCAATAATAAGGAATACGTAGAAAAAGCCCGCTTTCTCTCGGCCCAGGCCCGGGACCTCGCCCCGCACTACCAGCACTCACAGACCGGATACAACTACAGGATGAGCAACATCAGCGCAGGTATAGGGCGGGGGCAGATGAGGGTGCTTGATAAAAGAATAACACAGAGAAGAGCTAATTATTCCTATTACAGGAACAGCCTTGATAAGCTCCCGGGAATCGGATTTCAGGAAGAACTGCAGGATGCCCGTTCCAACCGCTGGCTCACCTGCATTACAATTGATCCAAGGCAAAGCGGGGGCCTTACAAGAGAAGATCTGAGGCTTGCACTTGAAGCTGAAAATATTGAATCGCGCCCCCTGTGGAAGCCCATGCACCTTCAGCCCGTATTCAGCGGTTTCCCCTATTACGGATGCGGTATATCTGATGGTCTTTTTGAACGGGGACTCTGCCTTCCTTCAGGATCAGGCATGACTGAGGAGGAGCTAGAGCGTGTAACAGGTACAATAATTAAATGCTTTGAAAAGGCAGGAACAAAGTCCTTTGCGGCCTGATTGTTCATTGCCTTAACCAATTAACCTTTGCCTAAAATAATCTCATTTTCCTGGTGTGCGGCAGATATGCTGCACACCTTTTATTTTTTGAATAATTTTTCCGGCGGCATTTTCCCGTCATCTTTTCTTTGCACCGTCACATAATCACTTTTTCCCTTTACATATCCCTCAAATAATATATTCATAAGCAGGTACTAATACCGCCGGCCATTATCCGCGTCTGAATCTCAGCGTCTGAATCTCAGCGTCTGAATCTCAGCGCCTGAATCTCAGCTTCTGATTTTTCAGCTGCAGCTCTAGCCCGCTTTTTTCATACGGTGATATTTAATTGGCCTTGCTGGCACACCGACTGCAGTACAGTATTCAGGCAGGGACTTTGTCACAACAGCCCCCGCACCCACAACTGTATTATCACCGATATTTTTTCTGTTGATAACTCTTGCCCCTGTGCCGACATAAACACATTCC
>JBLMZM010000356.1:0-5863 GCA_050258815.1 Ignavibacteriales bacterium | reverse complement strand
TTAACGACACTCTCACATGATTATTTCTGAATAAATATCAAATTTGGGAAAGTCTGCTTCTCGATGCTGCGGGAGCAATTGCTATTGTCCCGAGTGAAGAGGATAATTAGTCCCGATATTAAAGACTTAAGAGGCAGCCGACCTTTATTCTATTAGTGAGAAGGCAGCAACAAGGTGTCCGCTACGTTGGGTAAGGGCAGTTTTGCTGCCTCCGGGATTCATACCGACAGCACGCATTAAATGGATTTTACAACTCTTCTTTTCCCATCAACTATCAGCTTGACTGCACTAGTCTTGACTTCCTTGTCGAATTTTCTTCCTACATCTCCCACTTTGGATACTGCCTCCTTTCCTACAACAATATATTTAATAATGGACCTTGTGGATGTCCATTGATTAGGCGAAAGATCAGTACTGAAAAATATTTGAGCGAAAAAAACAGTATAACAGGTACTGGGGAAAAATAAAATAGTATTTTCCGACTGGATATAATCGGTATCTGCTAAAGCTTCCTATCAGTTTAGCAAAAAGGGTATGCTAATAGGAAATTTATAATGGCTGAATATTCTGATTGACTCTAAAAAAATTATCCGGATCGTATTTATTCTTGATTTTTACCAGACGCTCATAATTATCCCTATAGGCAGCTTTAACCTGCGATTGTCCTTCATCCATTATCATATTAATATAGGCCCCACCTGATGAATGAGGATGCAAATCGTTCCAGTAATCTTTTGCCCATGAAATCATTTTCCCGTTATTTGCAGGATCAGCATCAACAGCAACAATTACTTCTGCAAAGTTTGCATCACGAAAACTGAAGGCCGTATCGTTTTTGCCAACGTTATGGACTGCCCCATTGATGGGATATAAATGCATGGTTGAAAACATTGTTGGTAATTTTGTACCGTGCTTTAAATGCAGGTCTATTACTTCCTTATTTATTTCATTAAAAAAATCTGCTTTCCAGTACCATTGTAATCCTGGAGTAAATAAACCATCAAATAATGATTGCAAAGAAGGCCAGGGGATAGAACCCGCAAAATCGATAGCAGGTTCACCAAACTCTTTACGGATATTATTTAATCGTTCCTCAGCCCGGTCCTTTTCACCTGTATCGCACCACACGATACCACACATATTTTTCAAATAATACTTTTCCGGGAAAGGTGGGCCTGGAGGGATATTTAGAAAGGCAAACCATCCATTTATTTCTTCAGGCGCAGTTAAAATGTATCTGCTCCATAATTCCATTATTTCTCCTGCCCGTTCAGCAGGCCAGATCATTGGTCCACCATGTACTATATTTACAGGGTGCAGTCGGAATAGAAATGATGTTATAACTCCAAAGTTGCCGCCGCCGCCGCGAATTGCCCAGAATAAATCTTCATTTTTTTTATCATTTGCAGTAATAAAACTCCCGTCAGCCAGCACCATATCGACACTTAATAAATTATCAATTGTAAGTCCATATTTACGCGAAAGATAACCAATACCACCGCCAAGGGTTAATCCTCCTACTCCGGTTGTAGATATAAATCCATTGGGTGTTGCCAAACCGAAAGCATGAGTTGCATGATCAACATCACCCCACACACATCCTCCCTGTACAAGCACAGTTTTTTCTTCAGGATCAACTCTTATTCCTCTCATATTTGAAAGATTAATAACCATGCCATTTTCACAAGTCCCCAACCCGGGTCCACTGTGTCCTCCTCCGCGAATAGCTGCAAGTAAATTATTTTTGCGTGCAAAATTAATGGCACTGATGACATCGGCAGTATCTCTGCATTGAACTATAATCCTCGGATTTTTATCAATCATTGCATTGTATACTTTTTTTGCTTCATTATATGTGCTATCCCCGGGCTGTATTACAGTCCCTCGTAAAACCGATTTTAATTCCTTTTCAACTACTTCATTAAACATGAAAGCCTCCTTCGCTAGTATCTCTCAAAGCTATATCTTGCTTATTCCTTCCCGGCAAGGAAATTATATATATAAACCCTAGTTATTAATAAATTAAATGTTTTAAATACATTTACAAGTATATAATTTGTTCAAGCTTGACAAGTGGTCCAACATTATTTTTTTGGGAAAATTCAATCACAAACATATATTCGCACTTATTGTCCTATTTAATCCCAACAGGCTATTCTTCAGCTTCATTAAAAATCTCCTTACAAACCGGAATGGAAATCTTTTCATAGTGAAACCAAATACAGTAATTAATTAGTACAAAAAAGGATTCAGACCATATTGGAAATAGAAAAGCAAAATATAGCTGGAATGTCAAAAACTGAAAAAGAAATAATCGAGTTTATAAAACAGACAGTGAAGGAAAATCTCTTATGGATCCAGTTGGTATTTGTCAATAAAAATGAGACAAAAATTTATAAAAGCTTAAGCAATATTTTTTAACGGTACTGGAGATTCTTCCGGTTTATTTATCCACACTGAACTTGCCCTATACTAGTATACTTTCTAAAAAATATTATATTAGATAATAAGAGGTACAAAGGAGGGTTAGAAGATTGGAGAAAGGTAGGCAAAGCAGCCAGGGATCCCTGGGTATAAGGTTACATGAGGAGACATTCAGCACTTAAACATAAAAAACCAGTGGAATACAGCTTAATTGGGAGTGCACTCTGAGGGGGAAAGATCATCTGTACTCATAGTTTCTTTCGGCCCTATAAGTATGGATTTCAGGAAACTTCTTACCATGGATTTGAGTTATAATATGAAAAAGACAGAATACTAATGAAAGAGGTTCTAGTAATAGGGTCCGGACTCGGGGGACTTACAGCTGCTCTCAGGCTTTCGTTAAAAGGATATCGAGTCAGAATTATAGAAAAACATTCAAAGCCTGGAGGGCGACTTAATCAGTTAGTGATCGACGGGTTCAAGTTCGATGTGGGTCCTTCATTTATGAGTATGACTTATATACTTGAGGAAATGTTTTCTGACCTGGGGATTAAAAATCCCCTAAAACTGACGCCTCTTGATCCCATCTATCAGGTCTTTTTTGAAGGGAGGAAAAGGCCTTATAAAATCTGGAAGTCAACAGCAAAGCTTCAGGAGGAATTTAGTGAAATTGAACCAGACCTCGCAGCAAAGACAGATAAGTATCTTGCAAAAGCAGGGGAGTTCTTTAATGATACAATAGGACGTGTCGTCAAATCCAATTTCGACGGTTATGCAGATTATTTCTTTAAACTTAGCCGGGTTCCCCTTAAGCATCTTCCATATTTGTTCAGAAATATGTGGAGTGAAGTTTCCAGAAATTTTTCATCAGAGGAGGTGCGCATTATTTTTTCTCTAGTTGCATTTTTCCTTGGCTCAACACCTTTTCGGACACCTGCCGTATATTCATTGCTTAGCTATACTGAACTCAAACATGACGGCTACTGGAACATTGAAGGGGGGATGTACCGCCTTACAGAAGCGGTAGTAGAGCTACTTGAAGCCCGCGGTGTGGAAATTATTTATAATACGGAAATAACGGAAATAGAAAAAGAAGGGAGCAGTGTGAAGGCTCTGATTGACAGAAGTGGCTGCCACTATAGTGCAGATATATATGTATCCAATTCTGACGCCGCAGCTTTCCGCGGAACTGTATTGGGAAGGAGAAAGTATTCGGAAAGAAATCTTGATAAGATGGACTGGACTCTTGCTCCGTTTACTATTTACCTTGGTGTTAAAGGAAAAATAGATAACCTTGAGCACCATAATTATTTCCTCGGAAATAATTTCAAAAACTATTCGAGCACAATATTTACTTCCTCAATTAGCCCAGATAAACCTTATTATTATGTTAATGCTTCTTCAAAGTCTTTTCCCGAATGTGCCCCGGAAGGATGCGAAAACCTTCTTATTCTGTGTCCTGTTCCTGATATGAGATATAAAAGCGACTGGTCAGATAAGGAACAGCTTGCTGATACAATAATCAGCGATATTTCAAAAAGAACAGGGTTTGATATTGCTGAAAATGTTATTGTGAAAAAAATAATGTCGCCAAAGGAATGGGCTGATACATTTAACCTTTATAGGGGAAGCGGACTTGGACTTGCCCATGGAATGAATCAGATTGGAGCATTCCGCCCGAAAAATAAGGACGAGGAATTCCGGAACCTTTATTATGTGGGCGCTTCAACAATTCCCGGAACCGGGCTTCCTATGGTGATAATAAGTTCAAAATTAACTGCAGAAAGAATAGAAGGTGACTATGGACATGTACCTTGATACTTCCTATAAAATCAGCAGAATAATTACAAAACAGTACAGTACTTCATTCAGCCTCGGAATCATGGCCTTTGCAAAAAAATACAGGGAGCCTGTATATTCAATATACGGGTTCGTCCGGCTCGCTGATGAAATTGTCGATACTTTTCACGGCTTCGATAAAGCCGCTCTGCTGAATGGGTTGAGGCAGGAAACATACCGGGCTATTAACATGGGTATATCAGTAAATCCGGTAATCCATTCATTTCAGATGACGGTTAGAAAATATAATATTGATATATCCTATATTAATGCCTTCCTCGACAGCATGGCAATGGACCTCGATGCCTCGAGTTATGAAAGAAATGTTTATGATCAGTATATTTATGGATCAGCTGAAGCAGTTGGGCTTATGTGCCTGCACGTATTTTGTGACGGTGACCTGACAATGTTTGAGAAACTGAAGGAACCTGCACGTATGCTTGGATCTGCTTTCCAGAAAGTTAACTTCCTCAGGGATATTAAAAGTGATATAGAGGAGCGGGGAAGAATCTACTTCCCGGGTATCCACCACTTCGATATGATCGAAATTAACAGTAAAATATTCCTTGAATCTGAAGCCGAGAAAGAATTTGAAGCCGCACTACATGGTATAAGGAAACTTCCTAAAGGAGTTAAGCTTGGCGTATATTCGGCTTACCTTTACTATTATTATCTTTTCAGGAAAATAAAAGGGCTCGATCTGAAGGAACTTCTCTCCCGAAGAGTCACCGTTCCAAATATAACGAAACTTGCCCTTCTGCTTAAAGCGGTTATTTTAGTGCGTATCCTAAAATAGGTAAAATATGAGTCCGGTTAAATTAATTTATATAATTGCGGCTGTTTTCTGTTTCATGCAGATAACCAAAGGCGGTCAGAATGAACCTGACCAGAAGACGCTCACAAGGATACGAGGCGATTTTTATCTCGCCGTTGAAAATGAGGACGCGCTTGACACCCTCCTCGGCCTTATCGAAATGAAGTATGATACTGATGCGGATGACTGCCCTGCAGTAATACTGGCCTACTTTGGTGCTCTTGAAGCCCTGAAGGCAAAATATACGTTTAATCCGTACAGCAAGTTCAGAAACGTAATTTCAGGGATCAGAAAGCTCAATACCGCGGTAAGCAGATCATATGACAGGCTTGAAATAAGATTCCTCCGCTTTGCGGTTCTACATAATATTCCTGGAATATTCGGGGTGGCAGATGAAAGAAATGACGATCTGAAAGTTACTTATGAACAACTGCTCAAAAAGGATTATTCTTCAGTAAGCAGGGATTTGCAGAAGGGCATAGCTGAATTCCTTTTGCGCAGTGACAGACTGGAGCAGTATCAGACAGAAAGATTAAAATCACTTTTCCCGGACGCCATGATAGAATAAATGTATACATATTTAATTATAAATACCTGTATAATTATATTTCCTCTGATGCTGTCGTTCGAACAGAAAGTCAGGTATTACAGAAAATTCCCCCGACTACTTCTTTCTATTCTGATCGCTGCAGTTCCCTATATTATATGGGATTCTTATGCCGCAATTAGGAGTGACTGGATGTTTAACAAAAAATATATTCTGGGTATAAGAGTGTTTTCCCTCCC
>JBLMZM010000355.1:0-3122 GCA_050258815.1 Ignavibacteriales bacterium | reverse complement strand
TCAGAAAATAAAGCTTATTGGGGTTGGAAGCATGTGGGTTATAGCTGGCATTCTGATGCTGTTTAGAATTATTTAATACCACTAGTAATAACGGAGTTATGTTATGAAGTCAGGAATTTTTATAGGAATTCTCTTTATACTCTCGGGTATATTTGGGCTCTTCGACATACTGGCTGCGCGCAGGGAAGCAATGGCAATTGAAAAGGTGGATGGGAAAGGAAAGGGTTCCTCTATCAGGCAAAGGCAGAAAAGATCCGCCATATTCGGGGCTTTATTTATATTCCTGGGGCTGTGCTTAATTGTCAGGGCATACTGGTTTTGAGGGGATTGTCCTAAAATATCAGGAGAAGCCTGCCGAAAGGCTTAAGACAATGGCCAGTAAGCTGGAAATGAAATCTGATGACCTGAAAAATGAGGAGGATAAAGATACCATCACAACCAGGTATTTGAGGGTGGAATGCGGCAAAGTGTATTACTACTCTCTTAAAGATTCCGCCGATTTAATGCTTTTAGACTCAAATAGAAATATCTTCGCTATTTATTTCCACCAATTAGCCTTAACTGGGTGATTACATCCTGTCCCATATAATATAAGGGCCAGATGCTGGCGGCCTTTTCCTGTAATTCTTTTTCTTTAGCTGTGACTGTGAAAATCCCTTCTCTGGTTAATGCATTGAAAGTTACGTTGCCTTCCCGGGGGGACAGGTATTCATTTATTTGCACCATTGAGCTTAAAAATTCCGGGGCCGATTTCACAAATGATATCGCTTTCTCGCGGACATTATCATGCGCAAAACCGCCAATTACCCCACCTCCTGTGCTGAAATAAATACTTGCATTTCCGTCAATATATGTGACTAAAGTCGCCGTCCCGCCTTTTACGCCTATTTCCATAATCATACCATAAACCTGATATTGCTCATAAGAGCTGTCGAGCTGAAGCAGCCGGGGAGTCATTTGGAAAGCCTGACTCCTTAGATCCGAATAAGTATTTCCGTTCGTCTTTATTTTCTTTTTGCTTTGATTTCTCTTTATCAACATAAAAAGAGTAATGGCAAACATTACTAAAATTATGACCCTCACAAAATCCGGCACAAATACCCCCATAAATTTTTATTTTATTCAGATAGCTGCTCTTCTTTCATGGAATACTTATCTGCCGCAAATTTGATATTTGACCTTTCCCTTATAAAAAGATTAACAGGATTTGAAAAATACTGAGCCACCAGGTTTCCTAAAACAGCCGATAAAACTATTACAGAAAGGTAAAGTGCCCAGATCCATTCTCCTGAAAGCTTCAGCGAGTCAAATATGTAAATGAAAGTAATTACAACAAATATGTGCGTAAGATAAATCTCATAACTGTTCCGGCCTAAAACCAGAAGCGGTTCTGTAAATTTTGACGGAGTCTTTTGATTTTTTGAAAAACTCTTATTCATGCAAATCAGTATCAATGCAGCGCCTAATGCTAAAAGGCTCACGTTTAACCCGATTGAAGTTATCCCGATTGAATAAACCCACTTCCTGAAAAAGAAGACCAGCCCGAACAACAACCAGCCGGCAATTTTCATTATAAGTAATGCATTTTTCTTTAGTTCAATCCTTCTTGAAACTAATGCCGCAATACATCCAAGTGAAATTGCGTCCAGATATGCAAAATGATTCTTGTCGGCCAGTTCATTTCCCGGATACCACGTTGTACGCGCAAAAGGGGAGATTATGAGGAATATTGAGACAAGAGCAACAAAATGCCACTCCTTGCGGCAGAAGAAACAAACAATCGGGAAAAAGAAATAAAAGAACTCTTCAATTGATAACGACCAGAGTATATCCCATGGACCGGGCAGATAGCCTACCTGGATCTCAAGCCAGTTTATATGGAATGTCAGTGCCGCAAAAATAGCTCTGCCCAGAGATGTTTTTGCCGGATTAATTACAAATTCCGCAATCCCGCTGAAATGAAGCAGGGAAAGGACAAAAAGCAATGACAGAAGCATCGGCATTACGCGTGCAATTCTCATGGTATAAAAGCCGCGCAGACTGACTTTCGGCAATGAATCCCATTTATTCAGTGCTGATTTGGTAATTAAAAATCCTGAAATAACAAAAAAAGTACATACGCCATAATACCCGCTCCAGAAAAAGATGCTGTATATTGGTTTTGGCATTATACTGCCTAAAAAGGTGCCGCTGAAAGGAATTCTTATGTTGAGGTGAAGCAAAATTACTGATAAGACTGCAAGTCCCCTGAGAATATCTATTCCACTGTCATGTGTATTGTACGACTTAATTTTTTCCATAAGACTCCGGTTGTTAGTTGATTGAAGAATTTTCGAAGATACCAAATATTTTTATTTATTACTACTGTTAATGGATGATTATAGCAGGACAAAAGTAATGAGTGAAATAACACTGGCATCCCATAAAAAAATTGAAATAATTTTCCGAAAACGCCTTCCGTCACCATATATATATGTATGGGGATATTTTATTCCTGTCCGTTATCGGATAAAATTTAATTTTACAGGACGAAATTATTAGGATAGTAGTATGGAAAACCAGTTGCCCTTCACAAAAAGGCCCGATTATAAGGAGGTGGAAATTAAATCTGATGAAAATCACCCCGGACATCTTTCTTCTGAAGAAATGGTAAAGAAAGCAGAAGAAATTGCCATTCAGGCTCATTTTCACCAGCCCTACGGAGCTCACAAAGAAAATGGCGACTATTATAAATATCACCTGGATGTTGTAAGAAGAATTGCCTCAAGACTTGCTAAAAAGCATTCAGAACTGCAAACCTCTAAATTTGAAATTGCGGCTCTGCTTCACGATTATCTGGAAGATACACAACCTACAATAAAAGACATTGAGAAGCTGGTGCACCTATTCGGGGAAGAGATACTGCAATCAATTGAAAGGCTGACATACAGGCATGAAAAAGGTTATGACGAGTACTTTAAGGCTATTGCTGAAGACGAGGTGGCGAAAATTGTAAAGGCCGCGGACAGGATTGCCAACATCTCCGCATTAAAGGATATTAAGGACCTGGATAGGAGGAAAGAGCTTTTCCAAAAATATGTCATTCAGTTTGAATTCTTCGAAAAATATGAGATATTCCCGGA
>JBLMZM010000354.1:0-5259 GCA_050258815.1 Ignavibacteriales bacterium | reverse complement strand
ATCCACCACAACATTTTGCGTTTGGGTGGAAACATTGCCATTGCCATCATCATAGGTCCAGTGGATGGTATAGTTTCCCTGTTCCAAGTAAGTTAAAGGATCAGTGGTGGTAGCTACAACTTTGCCTTTACAATTATCCGTAGCTGTAGGAGCAACAGCTGTTGCACTGCATTCTCCTGTTATTGACGGTAATTCAGCCACATCAGGCACAGGAGCTGTAATATCCTTTACTATGACATTCTGGTTAGCTGTAATTACATTGCCATGGGTATCATCAAAGGTCCAGGTGACAACAGTAGTTCCCTGAGTGGTAATGGGGAACAATGTTGTGGTAGTGCCTGTAATTATTACAGAGCAATTATCCGTTGTAGTTGGTGTCACGGGTGTTCCGCTACACTCTCCCACTATGACATCTGCCAAAACAGGTGTTTCAGGTGGCGTGGTATCATCCACCACAACGCTTTGCGCCTGGGTGGAAATATTGCCATTGCCATCATCATAAGTCCAGTGAATGGTATAATTTCCCTCTTCGGAATAAGTTAAAGGATCAGTGGTGGTGCCTGTTATTTTATCTTTACAGTTGTCTGTAGCTGTTGGAGCGGTAACCGCAGCACTACACTCTCCTGTGATGACAGGTAAATCAGCAATATCAGGCATGGGAGCAGTGATATCCTTTACGATTACATTCTGGTTGGCTGTGATTACATTTCCATTGCCATCATCAAAGGTCCAGGTAACAACCGTAGGTCCCTGGGTGGTAATGGGAAATACGGTTGTGGTACTGCCGGTTATGGTTCCTTTGCAAAGATCTGTTGTGGTTGGGGCAACAGGGGTACCGGAACACTCTCCCACTGTCACATCTGCCAAAACAGGTGTTTCAGGAGGGGTATTATCTTCAATAGTAATAATCTGAATCCCTTTAAGACTATGATTTCCGGAACCATCAATTGCTTCCCATGATCGGGTTAATTTATAATTGTAATAATCAGACAACAACGGATTGGTACCTCTTGTGCTTGTCTCTCCCAGATAATAAACATTGGGAGCGTTATCACAATTATCAGTAGCCGTAGGGGAGCCAACAGCAGGAATGTCTTTACAATTAATTGTTACATCCGGAGGTATATTTGCCAGAACCGGAGGTATCATGTCCTGCACGACGGGATTTTCGGTTACGGAATTATTCGTTTCATCCTTATCTATGATTGCGGAAGTAACTGTCGCTACAGAGGTAAAAGACGGTAAAAAAGAACAAGGTGGGGTTATCTTTACCTGATATTCCACATAATCCCCTTTTTCAAAAGTTGGAATTACTGGCCATGTTATCGCGCCCCCCATATTATTGCCATCATGAGAAATTGCTCCAATTGCCATGCCTGCTGGCAACAGGTTTTTTATTTCCACATTGGTGGCGGCAATATCCCCATCATTACTCACTTTTACCTGGTAGGTGTATTCTGTTCCTGCCTCAGATGTTTGATTAGCTGGCAGTATTTCAACTTTCATATCAGGAAGCACCGACACGGAAACACTGGCTGTAGCTGTATTATTATTTTTATTGGATTCTGTTTCTAAGGTACTGATAGTAGCTTCACTGATAATTTCGGTGGTACCCGGATTAAAGGTACTTTGCGGATCGATTAATGCAGTGTAAGTAATTGTTCCTGATTGACCGGGGGTGAGCAAGCCAAGGTTCCAGGTAATTACATTTCCTGATTGAGTGCCGCCGCCGGCACTAATGATATTGGTATGTTCATCATCAAACAGCTCCCTGATTTGTGAATTGGGAGCATCGCAGGTGCCTGCATTTTGATAGTTGATGGTATAAGTGATGGTTTCTCCTATCTTTGAAGGAGAGGAAGGTGTCTGGGCTGTCTTTGTTATTACCAGGTCAGGATAAGACTTTATGGTCGTAACCACTGATGCACTGGGAGGATTAAAGGTATCATAATCATCATAAGAAGCAGAGACTGTATTGGTCATGGTTCCATTACAATTGTTAAGAGGATTCACCCTTACTGTAATGTTAATCGTCTTTGCCGCAGCTAATCCATAATCCAGGTTACCTAATGACCATTGATTATTAAAACCAGGATCAGGAGCAGGTGTGGCACTGATAAATGTAACATTCGGCGGATAAGTTTCTTTTACCACCATATTTTTGGCTGGATAAGCATCATTTGAGTTAAAGGCATAAATCTTATAAGTGAATATTTCACCGGCCTCTACCGGGTCCTTGGCATCAATCTTCGAAAGACTTACCAAAGCATAGTGGGGAGCCCCCTCTACATTAGTCTGAATATTGCCTTCTCCCTTTATGCTACCAACAGTAGAGGTGGCAACAACATTATGACAGCTCCAGTGCCCCGGATTGGTTCCCCTTTCTGCTTTGAGCTTAAGCAGAAAGTAATAGGTTTGATCAGGAGCAATCCAGTCTGTCTTGGTAATAGAATTCCCATTCTGATCAGTAAACAATGCCGGAATGGCATCAAATCCTACCCCCCCCGGGCCATCACAATCGAAATTGAAAGAACTCAGATCATATCTGTCATAGACATTCCCGGTGTTTGTTACCTGGATCAGGTAATAAACCATGGTATTGGTAGCCGATTTGATAACACCCGAAGCATTATTTACATGTACCCCATATTTCTGTTCTATCAGGGTCGAGACTACATCACTATGCACTGGAATAGTAGTATAACTGCTGGTAATAGTGGCATAATTTTCCAGATTGCCGGGTGAGGCAGATATATAGTAACCATTTGAAGCTTGTGTAACGCCATCCCCGGGAATGCCTGCTTTTACGGTAACTGCAATCTGGAACTCACCATTACCCAATAGTGCCAATTCCTGAATTTGTGTCTGATCCCAGGTTATTACATCTCCAGATATGGTACCGGAAGGACTTGAAGAAACATAGGTATACAATCCTGAGGATAAATAATCCTTAATAACAAGATTCGATGCAGGCGAAATCCCCGTATTTGAATACTTGATCACATAGGTAATTTCATCACCTGGGTTAGCATTGACATGAGATGTGCTTATCGAAACCTTTAGGTCTTCCTGCGCATAGCTAGGCAAACCACATAAAATAAATACAATAAGCAAGACGGTTAAGGATGGAACTATTCTCATAATATGAAATTTGGATATACAGGTAAGTTTATTCAGCTTTTAACAGAGAAAAGGGCTAGGACACTATGTAACGATCTCAACCATCATCAATTCACACAAAGGATATGCGTAACAAGCATGGATGAACCCAGCTTGTTTGAGTCCTGTATTTTATATATGATTTTCTAAAGAGGATATAAGAGCGAGAAGCTCATGAAATGATCTGCCTTAAGTGAACAGGCGGAATTTAATCCTTCAATGCATTTTATCTTGACTCCTGCCGGGGAGGTAAACTTTGATTTTGAATATTCCGATTTATTTTAATCGTTCCCTCTAAAGGTTGGTACTTCAAAGAGCAGTAGACAAAGTGAAGAATCAGGCAATCATTCTTGATCTTTTAAACAGATATTGATGTTATAGTGGATCAATCGGGAACGTTGGGGAGCTTATGAAGTTAATTTAATTAAAGCGCATTAGCAAAGAGGATTGGAGAAGTAATCAGTGTTCAGTATTTCAGTGTTCAGCATCACCCATCTATCTTCAATTCCCTAATTTTAAACTTTAAACTCAACCCCATAGGTTTCTGCCTGATCCGTTATAGTCACCAAAGTTATGAATACGCTATGTCAAAGCCATATCAGAGCATTTTTTTTAAAACTCAAGTTAGCCCAATAGTAGTCTTGAAATAAAGTTAATATATAGCCTATAGTTTTTAGAAGTTCAATAGTTACATGAGAAGATGAATTGCATAATCTCAATTGCATATTGCGGAAAAGTTTTATGAATAAATGATACAGGAAATCCAACAGTAACCCACATTTTTAGTGTAATTACCTTATTTTTAAAAACCTCTATGTAGTTATTATGAGAGACTTAGGTCGATTTCCAATTTCTAATTTGTATTTAGAATTTTCCTTATTATTTCTAATTTCGAAATTCTAATTTGTAGCTTAATTTCTAGTTTACTTTCGTACAACTCAATTCAACATCAACAATATTAACAGCATTAAAAAAAGAGCTTCTTCTAATTTCTAAATTGGAATTCTAAGTATTAATCAAATATATCTATTTTTTTTCTAATTAAGGAATGGAATAGTGAATGTGCGACAATTTATAATCTTTACAAATAACATCTTATTAATGATTATCTTTCAAACTATTAGAAGCACTATCCAGGCATTTGGTGCGTTTAAATATCGCTTCTTGATAAAAGTATGCAATAAAAAAAATAAATTTAATGGGTTGTCCTGTTTTTCATTACAACTGCAATGTTAAATATCTCACAGGTCGATCCAATAATTTTATCAAGAAGCAACGTTTTCATGTATCTGGAAATCAAATGCTGAAATTTCACCGTAAATTTAATTGATAAGTGTGTAAAAGAACAGATTGGTTAAATGAATTCATAGGAAGATGTTTGATCTATCGAAATAATTTATAATTTTGCGCCACCTAAATTTAGGTTTAAAGTATTCATGTATAATTAATTTAGATGTTTTATGAAAAACCAGTATGAAACCGTTTTCATTATAACTCCCGTTTTATCTGATGCTCAGGTAAAGGAAACGGTAAAGAAATTCAGGGACATCGTCACCGAACATGGTGGAGAGATGGTCAATGAAGAGGACTGGGGATTACGCAAGTTAGCTTATCCCATTCAAAAAAAATCGACAGGGTTTTATCAACTCTTCGAATTTACTGCCGAACCTTCGTTTGCAAAAACGTTGGAGACTCAATTCAGACGTGACGAACGTATTATCCGTTTCCTGACTTTCAGCAAGGATAAATATTTCGTTGCTTATAGCGAGAAAAGAAGAAATAAAACAAAAGCTAAAACTGAAAAGGAGAACTAAGGTATGTCAGCAAATTCAAGTGAAATCAGATATTTAACCCCACCATCGGTTGAAATCAAGAAGAAAAAGTATTGCCGCTTTAAAAAGAACAAAATCAAATTCGTGGATTATAAAGATCCTGAATTCCTAAAAAAATTCTTGAATGAACAAGGTAAGATTTTACCTCGTCGTATTACAGGAACTTCTTTGAAGTATCAGCGCAAAGTATCCCAGGCAGTAAAAAGAGCCAGACATCTCGCTTTGCTTCCATACGTTACCGATATGATGAAATAATTTTAAAGCCGTA
>JBLMZM010000353.1:0-27403 GCA_050258815.1 Ignavibacteriales bacterium | reverse complement strand
TTTACATATGCGTTGAGCTTTTTCAGAAATTCGTGCGTTTCCGGCAGGTTTTCACAGTTTGTGCCCTCGCGTTCATATAAATATGGTACGGCATCCAGCCTCAGGCCATCTACTCCAATGTCAAACCAGAAGTCCACCACGCGGTAGAGCGCCTTGTGCACGTGCGGATTATCGAAATTAAGATCCGGCTGATGTGAATAAAACCGGTGCCAGTAATATGCCTTTGCTACAGGGTCCCAGGACCAGTTTGAAGTCTCAAAATCACCAAAAATGATCCTTGCATCTTTATACTTTTCAGGCGTGCTGCTCCACACATAATAATCCCTTTGAACTGAACCAGGCTTGCTGGCCCTCGCAAGCTGAAACCATTTATGCTGATCGGAAGTGTGGTTCATCACCAGTTCGGTGACAACCTTTATCCCTCTTTTATGAGCTTCCTTCAGAAACTCCTTGAAATCCTCCAGCGTACCATACTGTGGATGGATCTTGTAATAATCTGCAATATCATATCCGTCATCCTTCAGAGGAGAAGGATAAAACGGCAGGAGCCAGATAATTGTTACTCCCAGACTTTCTATATAATCAAGCTTCTCAAGCAATCCCCTGAAATCACCAATACCATCATTATTACTGTCATGATAAGCCTTTACGTGAACCTGATAAATAATGCCGTCTTTGTACCATAAAGGATTCTCATTAGTGAAATTGTCACCTAAAGCCATTTGGCTATCTCCCTTTGGTTGAAATTGTCAGTGAATATTGATTTGCAAACGACAAAAGTCACTAAGGAAACTCCGGTCGATCTATGCATTTGCTCAGCAAATTCGCAAAACTGCTGGTGCAATTTGCTATTGCCACATAGCTTCCGGTTTGCCCGCAAATAACAGTTATTTTATATTATATAATTATTTCGTGTGCAAAAATCTACAGCTAAAACCCTGTTCTGTTTGTACCGGATTTCGCACTTTATGAAATATTTATAAAAAAAAGAACTGCTTCTAATTAAATTTTAAAAAGGAATTTAATTAGAAGCAGAAATTATAGGAGTCACTAAATGGGTATACTCTGTGGAAACTTTCTTTCCTTTTAACTCAGTAACTTTCTTCCAAAGCCTCAATATTTATTTCAGTTTCAGCCAGTTGTGTCAGTTTTTCGTCCGTCCTGGATTCTTCATTTAATATATCCTGCAGAATTGATGCAACTTTGTTCAGGCCCAGGTGGTTTGCAAAGGTCCTGGCCGATCCATAGGAGGTAATTTCATAGTGCTCAATCTTTTGAGCAGCAGCAATAATTGCAGCATCCATAACCATAGGATCTGCATCTTCCTGCATGATCTCTTTGCCTTCCTGAATAATTCCGTCTATCGAGTAGCACTTTTTTCCCTTTGGAGCCATATTCAGCTCTTTGAATACTCTTTCAAGCTTCGTAATCTGCTTCTCGGTTTCCTTCAAGTGCGTTTCAAAAGCCTTTTTCAGACTGTTTGAAGTTGTTTTCTTTATCATTTTAGGCATTGCCTTTACAACCTGCTTCTCGGCATAATATATATCCTTTATCTCTTCCACCAACAGATCATGCATCGATTTCATTGCCATATTCTCTCACTCCTTCTTTAATTTTATTTAAGGTCATCTTCCTCGTCTTCGAAGTCATCTTCCTCGTCATCCTCATCTATATCGAAATCTTCATCCAGCTCATTTTCATCGAAGTCTTCATCCTCATCAAAGTCCTCATCATCAATGTCCTCATCATCAACATCCTCCTCATCATCCAGGAGCTCATTTTCATCTTCCTCAAAATCCTCATCATCCACAAATTCATCCATATCCGGTTTCATGATTTCCTCATCATCATCCATGTCATCATCTTCATTATCCAGATCCCTATTTTGCAGAACTAAATAAAGACTTTTTGTATCATTCTGAATAAATGCAATCAGATTATTTAATACCTTCAGCTTATTAATTTTAGGATCCTGCACCATTGTCTTAACCTCCAAAACATTAGTTGATTTTATGTTTGCCCATTCTCGAATAGGGATATTGTTTTAACCTGCAACTGAAGACGACAGAACATCTATTCCCCGTTACCATAAAACAACCGTTTTATTTTAGTTTACACTTTTACGATTTAATAATCAATTAACTTTTTGTGATAAATTTTTGCAGGGTAATTACTGCTGCTTTTCATGAACCAGTTTGCTGTGCCCCCCTGTTATGAATCTGCAGAACAGAATCTTTATTAACAGAATGATAACTATTAGCTTCCCAGCGTCAGGTCTGGCAATCTAATAGTTATCAGTGCATTATATAAAACTCTTTAACAGCTTTTAAGCTTGCTTCGATGCCGTTTCAACGACTCATTTATTTGCTTCAATATTAATACTGTTTACTGCCAGCTCAGTCAGTTTTCTGTCCGTCTCCTTCTCCTCATCCAGAGTGGTCTGAAGCAGGTCCCTGGCATCCTCATCACCCAGTATCTCAGCATACGTCCTGACGACTCCATAAGCGGCAATTTCATAATGTTCTACCCTCTGCGCTGAGGCAATTAGTGCAGCATCAATTACTTCCGGATCTTTTGTCTGTTTCATCATTTCTTCACCCTCAGCTATGATTCCCTGCATGGCCTTGCAAGTCTTGCCGGAGGAAACCTCATTCATATTGCGGAATACTTCCGTCAGGCGTTGCAACTGGCGTTTTGTAACTTCCAGGTGTTCATTAAATGCATTCTTAAGTTCCTTTGAAGACGCTGAATTAATCATCTTCGGAAGGACCTCAATAATCTGGTTCTCTGAACTAATCAAGTCTCTCAGCTCATCTAAATACAACTTCTTTAACGAGTCAATCTGCATATTAATCCTCCTTTATTTTTACTTACTCATTTTAATATATTTTTTTTGGTTAGAATGTCAAGATAATTACTTTTTCAGTCTTGAGTCCCTGAATGCCCTGCATATTTATTAGCAACTATTTCCATTTTTAAGTATAATATTTTTAAATGACTGACAGGAAGGGAAAAACATATGCCAGTATCAGAAGAATTCGAAGTTCTTGCAGAGATAGCACTCGCCATATTGCTGGGCGGAATTGTAGGGTTTGAGAGGGAATCGGCGGGTAAGGCTGCAGGACTCAGAACTCACATGCTCGTTGCCGGAGTTTCAACTTTTCTTGTGGCAATGGGACACTCCCTGCTTACCTCTTATAAGGGTGAGGAGTTTGCAGGACTCATAAGAGCTGATCCTTTCCGGATAATGGGAGCAATTATTACAGGACTTAGTTTTGTGGGTGCCGGTACAATAATTCAGAATAAAAGAGAGGACAGGATTGAAGGACTTACAACCGCAGCTTCTCTGCTTTTCGTGGGCGCTATTGGCATCGGTGTTGCCCTGCAGAAATTTTACCTCTCTGTAGGCTGCACCATACTGATACTGATTGTTAACAGAATGATAATGAAGCTCGAATACTGGATTGGATCAAAAGTCAAAAAATCGAAGGAACATCAAAGCGGTTGATGCCCCCTGTTAATTCAGACATTGACTTTACTTACAGCAGTCCTTGTTTTCAGCCTGCACTGCAGGCGTGATTGCAGGACTCAGGTAAGGGATTCCCAGGTTCATTCCCCTTATAATAAATATTATTGCAAGAACAGCTGCCAGGACCGGAACCAGCCTGTTCATCTTCCTTAAATTTGTATTAATATATTTACCAATAATTGAAATGCTCAGCATAAGAGGCAAAGTGCCAAGTCCGAACAGCACCATAAAACTCATTCCCGAAAAAATGTCAGCCGAGGCAGCTGCACCGGCTATGGCAACATACACAAGCCCGCAGGGTAATAATCCATTCAGCATCCCCAGTAAGGTCCAGGAATAAACTGTATCCTTGTTGATCACAAGGCTAATTGCCTGTCTTAGTTTTGCCGTATACGAATCAAATGCCGGCATCCGGTTAAGTATACTCTTATGAGGCAGCAAGACGTTCAGAAGTATAATAACGCCCAGCGCTACAGAGAGATATCGCTGAAAGCCATAGACAGCAAAACCGCTTCCTAACAAACCGAAGACCACCCCGATTAAGGCGTAAGAAATGATCCGCCCCAAATTATATAATATTCTTGAAGTAACAAGAGATATTCTGCTTCCTCCCGTGCCGGGTAACGCAATTGCCAGAGGTCCGCACATCCCCGCACAATGAACACTTCCGGCTAATCCTATCAAAAATGCCGCCCATAGCTCCATGCAATACCTTCCGATGGTTTATTGTAAATAAAATTCCTGTTCAATAGAATAACCTGTATTATTTACATTCCAGTTTGCTTTCAGTTTCCAAAGTCCCCTTTGTAGATTGCTCAGATCCAGATACTGTGTGAAGCTGCTGTCGGGTTTTACCGGAAACCTCCTGTCGTATCTTACATCTGAAGGCCTGTAGAAAAACAATTCCCCCGAAATCTCATAAGGCTTACCCAAACGGGGATACTTTAGCATGGCCTTTGTCCCGGTTATAAAGAACGACAATGGTTCCTGAAGTTCTTTTGCATTCCTGAATTTATTTATCTCGGCCTGATACCCTATACCTTCGTCATAGTAATGCTCGGTTACGAGGTCCACCCTCTGTGAGATAAAATAAACTACTGCCGATATAATTCCTGCAATGAACAAAGTATACAAAAGAAATATCCTGACTCCCCAGCTGATTTTCATTCCTGTTGTCTCCTTTACTCCAACCTTCCTAAAAATGTGGTCTTAATTTCATCCAGTTTCCTGCTGCCTGAAAAGATGTCAATAACGATCGGGGTACTAAGCCCCTTAAGACTCCCTTCATCCAGCAATATTAACAATTTTGATTCGGTAATATCCTGCGGTATTGCTGTAAGCTGGTTGCCTATTATTTTTATCTCTCCCGGCATATCCCTCAGCCTGAGACTAAGGGGTACTTCTTCAAAAGTTTTGTTATTAATTTTGATGTCATACAGGTTGCTTATTTTCCCTCCTGGCTGAACCTGCGATAATAGCCCCGGGGTCCTCAGAATGCTGATTTCATATTCCGTCCTTGTAGCAAGCATATAGCTTAAAGCAGCAATCAGTATTATAAGTATTGTAGTATAACCTATGACCTTTGGCGTCATGGTAAAACGCCGGCCCTCGCTGATTCCCTTTGAAGAAGCATATCTGATTAACCCTTTCGGCCTGCCGGTTTTTTCCATAACATAATCACACGCATCAATGCACGCTGTACAGTTGATGCACTCCAGCTGTGTACCGTTACGGATGTCGATACCGGTAGGACACACCTCAACGCATTGCCTGCAGTCTACACAATCCCCCTTACCATTCTGGTTTTCAGCCTTGCGGATCCTGCCCCTCGGTTCACCCCTCTTGTAATCGTAAGTTATTACAATTGAATTCTGATCCAGCAGGACACCCTGAAGTCTGCCATAGGGACATACAAGTATGCAGGCCTGCTCCCTGAACCAGGCAAATACGCCATAGAATGCCGAAGTGAAAACAATTATGGAAGTCAACCCTCCCAGGTGCTTCATTGGGGAATCTGTAATTATCTTACCCAGCTCATCAGTCCCTATTATCCACGCCAGAAATACGTTGGCAATAATAAAAGAAAGGGTGAAAAAGATTATGTGCTTGGACGTCTTTTTTAATATTTTTTTACTGTTCCATTCCGACCTGTTCAGCTGCATCTGCTTTGAAGCATCCCCTTCTATCCAGTATTCAATTTTTCTGAATACCATTTCCATAAAGATAGTCTGGGGACATACCCATCCGCAGAAGACCCTGCCATATACAACAGTAAATAGCAATGCGAATACGACTAAAGCAATCATCCCTATAAGAAACAGGAAGAAATCATGGGGACCGAATATGGTTCCCAGCATAATAAACTTCCTCTGCGGCACATTCAATAGAAATACCGGGCGGCCATTAAACCTCAGAAAAGGTGCACCGAAGAAAAACAGCAGCAGCAGCAGACTCACAAGGGTCCTTGCCCTGTATAACTTCCCCTTCGGTTTTTTAGGATAAATCCAGTTCCTCTTTCCCTCTTTATTTACAATTCCCAGTGTGTCCCTGTACTGTTCGCTCCTGTTATCTATGGTTGATGCCATTCTCTATCCATTCGGTTACTTTATTAAATTTTCAGCAAAATTAAAGATAATACCCTGTCGAAAAAAGGTATGATTGCATGACCATAATCTCCTGCAATTATCCTTCTGCGGATGCAGGATATCTCAGCCTACTTTGCCACAGCCACGGTATCCACTGCTAAAACCCCCTGCGGAGGTTTTGCATTGGGAGGATTAGTGCCGTGCAGGCTGTACACATAACTGGCCACTTCCTGAATCTGCCGCGGGCTCAGCTGGTTCTGCCAGGTTATCATTCCTTTTGCCGGCACACCGTATTTAATTACCCGGAAAATGTTTTTTATGCCGGCACCATTGATCCAGTAATCATCTGTAAGGTTCGGGCCTACAAGGCCTTCGCCCAGGCGTCCATGACAGACTGAGCACTTCGTATAGAATATATCCTTACCGCTCTGAAGTGACCCCTGGTCTTTCAAAAGTGTAACATTAGCTTCTGTAACCAGCTTTCCGCTGCGGAGCAATATCTCTTTCTGCAGATCAGCTTCCTGCATTTCCTGGGTGTATTCATCCACCTGAAGTTTATTGCTGCTGAATACGTGAAACTCAAGCATGTAAATTGCAGCAAATACAATTGTTCCATAGAACAGGATGTTGAACCATGGCGGAACCTTGTTATTTAATTCACGGATCCCGTCAAAATCATCCGCCATAAGGATATCTTTTTCCTTCTCCATGGGTGCAGCCGCGCTCAGCCTGGCAATTAAAGCCTTAAAAGAAAACCATGTTTTTCCTCCCTCTTTTGCAGGCTTATTTGCATATACAAGTATCAGCCACAGCAGCAGGAGCACCGATATTCCCATCAGAATAAATCCGTTTTTCGCATAGCTGTGCCAGTCCATCTCTTTGACGGAATCCTGAACGGCCTGCGCCATTATCTCCGCCTGGACAGCGGATATAAAAACCATGATAATGATTTTAAGAAATATGGAATATGCTTTATTGAATTTTCTCATCACTGTTCCCGAATTTTTTGTCATTGTTATTTGAATCCAGTGGAAGTTCTCCCATCTTTTCCAGTAATGTTTTATCCATCCTGAAAATCCGCACCAGCAGTACAATAAACAACAAAATAAATATCACAAGTGAGATAACAGGATATATATTTAAGTTCTCCATTCCTTCAAGAAATTGCGAAATCATATTCAGCTCCTGTCATTGAATTGCCGGTTTATTGACCCTGATGTCAGTCCCAAGCCTCTGCAGATATGCAATCAGCGCAATTATTTCCATGTCACTGCTTACAACTCCTCCCGATTTCAGCAGCCCCTCTGTTATCAGTCCTGCCTGTTTCTGCAGTTCCCCTTTTGCCATACTCTCATAATCTTTTCCATATGCAACACCCAGATCTCTCAGGGTGCCGAGTATTGTGTTCAGGTGTGCTATATCCAGCTTCTGCGTGTAGAGCCATGGATAAGAAGGCATTATAGACCCCGGAGACATTGAGGACGGATTGAGCATATGATAGAAATGCCATATATCCGAATACTTTCCTCCCTCACGGTGAAGGTCCGGCCCCGTGCGCTTTGACCCCCAGAGGAAAGGATGATCATATACAAATTCACCTGCTTTTGAATACTCACCATACCTCTGTGTTTCGGAACGGAAGGGACGCACCAGCTGTGAATGACAATTGACGCATCCCTCTCTCTGGTAAATATCGCGCCCGCGCTGTTCAAGTATGGTAAGCGGCTTTACGCTTGCAATTGTAGGAATGTTGGTCTTGACTAGAAACGTCGGTATCATTTCAACCATACCGCCAATCAGTATGGCTATTGCGGACATAATGGTAAACTGGATGGGTTTGCTTTCAAGCCAGCGGTGCCCTCTTTCTTTCCCGTTTGCCTTCGGAAGTGCCGGCGCCTCAGCCGCTTCATTTGCAATAAAAGTCCCCTGCTTCATTGTCTTAAATAAATTGACTGTCATTATTATCATACCCGTAAAATACAATAGTGCTCCCACAGAACGGATAATATACATGGGAATGATCTGCATTACTGTTTCCAGGAAATTAGGATATTGCAGCACGCCAAGCGGAGTAAACTGCTTCCACATGAGTGACTGGGTAACAGCAGCCCAGTACAGTGACAATGCGATTATTATTATTCCAAGCGTGCCTAGCCAGAAGTGCAGGTTGGCCAGTTTCTTTGATGCCAGTTCCGTTTTGAATAACCTGGGTATCAGCCAGTAGAGGATTCCGAAGGTAAGGAAACCGTTCCAGCCGAGTGCACCGATATGCACGTGCGCAATGATCCAGTCGGTAAAGTGCAGCGCGGCATTGACATTTTTAAAAGACAGCATGGGTCCCTCAAACGTTGCCATGCCATAAGCCGTTACTGCAACTACCATAAATTTCAGCACTGGCTCCTCCCGCACCTTGTCCCACGCACCGCGCAGCGTTAGTAATCCATTTATCATGCCTCCCCACGAAGGAGCAATCAGCATTATGGAAAATACCGTTCCAAGTGACTGTGCCCAGTCGGGCAAGGCTGAATAAAGCAGGTGATGAGGACCCGCCCATATATAAATAAATATAAGCGACCAGAAATGGATAATCGAAAGTCTGTAGGAATAAATGGGCCTGTTTGCAGCCTTGGGAAGGAAATAATACATGAGTCCCAGATACGGTGTAGTCAGAAAGAATGCAACCGCATTATGCCCGTACCACCACTGCACCAGAGCATCCTGCACACCCGCATATGCCGAATAGCTTTTGAACATGGATACGGGATACTCAATTGAATTTACGATGTGCAGTATTGCTACGGTAACCCAGGTTGCCAGATAAAACCATATTGCAACATACATATGGGCTTCCCTGCGCCTGATGATTGTCCCTAGAAGATTTATGCCAAACACCACCCACACTATAGTTATGGCTACGTCTATCGGCCATTCAAGCTCAGCATACTCCTTGCTTGTGGTTATACCCATAACCAGTGTAACAGCAGCAGCAAGTATAATGAGCTGCCATCCCCAGAAGTTGATCTTACTCAGCAGGTCGTTGTACATTCTGGTCCTGCAGAGCCTCTGCAGTGAATAGTATACGCCCATGAATATTGCGTTTCCCACAAAGGCAAATATCACGGCATTTGTATGTACGGGCCTGATGCGTCCGAATGTTACAAACTGAATCCCCAGGTTCAGCTGCGGCAAATAGAATTGGAGGGCTAAAATAACACCGACAAGCATTCCTACTATTCCCCAGAAAATAGTTGCCAGGGCAAAATCGCGGACTATCTTATTATCATACTCGAATTTATCCACCTGGGCAAAAGTCCGTCCTGAAGTATCCTGCGATGCATTGTTATTGTAAGAAGATCCTCCCTTCTCCATTAGTGCTCCTTCGTTGATTTCTGTTATTATTATACTCTAACATCTATTGTTTTTCTTTCTGGCCATTATCCTTTTTTGAGTTATTCCTGTCAGTATTTTCCAAAACCGTATTTTCATCATCCAGCAGAATCCTTATTGAGGGCGTATATTTGTCGTCAAACTGTCCATGCCTTACGGCCCAGATATAAGCTGCCAGAAATCCGGCTGCAACAAGGAGGCTGAAGAACATTAGCAGTGCAACAATCCACATTTTATAATCCCCTTACCTTTGCCATATATTTTGTAGCAAGTGTTGCAAGCATTACCACCGTAATTGAGCTCAGCGGCATGAGTATGGCCGCAATTACCGGCGTAAGTTTTCCGGCTACAGCAAAGGTCAGTCCTGCCACATTGTACAGCAGTGAAACAACAAGGTTTATGTATATTATCTTTATGCTGAGCCTTGAGAAACTCAGGAAATCACCAATCCTGGCAAACTGGGCTGCATCCAGTATGGCATCACTGGCAGGAGTAAAACTCCCCACATCTTCTGATATGGATATGCCCACATCGCTTTTCTTCAGGGCACCCGCATCATTCAGCCCGTCGCCTATCATAAGCACTTTTTTATTTTCCGCCTGCAGGCTTTTTATATAATTCATTTTATCTTCGGGTGACTGGCCGAAATACATCCTGCTTCTGCCCTTGAAAAGCGCATCCAGTTTTTTCCTTTCCCCTTCATTGTCACCTGACAATACCGACAGCTCATAACTCCTCACAGAATCAACCACCTTATCCAATCCATCCCTGTAAACATTAGTTATCCTGTAACACCCCTTTACTATACCATCGATAGCCAGATAAACTGTAGTAGTTTCATCTTTTATCTCATTTTGTACTGGAATTTCGTGCAGGATGCCGGGATTGATATTCCTGCTTATGAACTTTCCCGACCCGAGCAATAGCTTCTTTCCGGCAGCAGTTCCCGAAAGCCCCTCCCCCTGGAATTCCCTGAAGTTGTTTACTTCATAAGTGCTCTTAAAGTCAACGGTTTCAAATATCTTTCTGCTTAATGGATGGGTGGAGTTGTGAACGAGCGACATCAGAGCCTTTGCTTCATCCTCTGAAAGCTCATCTCCAAAGTAGGTAATTTCCGAGGCGTTTGCCTTAGTAAGTGTCCCTGTTTTGTCAAAGACAATGTGATTCAATTTTGCCAGCCTCTCGATAACCGAAGTACCCTTCAGGTAAAAACTGTTCCTCCCGAAAATCCTGAGCGTGCTGCCCAGAGTAAATGGTGTTGAAAGTGCAAGCGCACAGGGACAAGCGACTATAAGTACCGACGTAAACACATTCAGTACTGCCGGCACCCCTGAATGAAAATGAAGCACAGCAGCAGCCGTTGCAATGATAAGAATTGTAATCGTGAAATACTTCCCGGTAAGATTGCTGAACCTGGCTATCCTGTTGACCTCAGGCTTGGAAAAGTCACTGCTGTTCCACAGCTGCGTTATGTAGCTCCTTGAAGTTCCCCTTATTACTTCCAGCTCTATTGCAGTTCCGGTTTGCCTGCCTCCTGCATAAATTATATCTCCATCATACTTGATTACAGGTTTTGACTCTCCCGTAACAAAGCTGTAGTCAATCAGCGCCCTGCCCTTTATAAGCACACAGTCCGCCGGAATGAGCTCATTGTTCCTTATCAGTATCCTGTCACCATCCTTCAATCCGGTTACAGGCACGCTTCTCTCTTTTCCTTTTTTAAGCATAGTTACGGCCAAAGGGAAGTATGCCCTGTATGTGCGGTCAAAGTTAATGGTATCATAAGTTTTATTCTGGAACAGCCTGCCCAGCAAAAGAAAGAATACCAGTCCGCTCATTGAGTCAAAGTAACCACTACCCAGCGAAAATATTATTTCGTATGCACTCCTGGAAAAGAGCACAAATATCCCCAGTGATATCGGGAAATCTATATTAATGCTTTTCTTTTTTAGTGCGCCAAATGCAGACTTGAAGTAATCCGAACTGCAGTAAAAAAATACAGGAAGTGACAATAGTATTATGATCCGGCCGAATACGCTCTTCAGAAACGGATCCACACTGTTTACTATTGAAAGGTACTCAGGGAAACTGAGCAGCATAATATTTGCAAAACAGAAACCTGCAATCCCGATTTTGTAATAAAGTGACCTGTTGCGTGTACTTTCTTTTTTTTCAGTACTATCCAGCGTCAGCTCGGGTTCATAGCCGATCGTACTAAGCAGCTCCACGATCCTTCTGAGCGTCGTCCTGCCTTCTATGAACTTTACCGTCAGCTGCTTCTGCAGGAAGTCCACACGCGACTGTGCGACCCCCTTATCCAGCCTGTAGAGGTTTTCCAGCAGCCATATGCATGAACTGCAATGCATCTGCGGGATATAGAAACTTACCGCCGATATGCTGCTGCCCGAATGATGCACCAGTTTATTTTTAACCTCCGGATCATCAAGATAGGAGAACCTGTGCGACTGCACAGCCTTCTTCTTGTTATTGCCCGGCTTGGGGGTAATTGCATAATAGTAACAAAGATTATTCTTCTCAAGAATTTCATATACAGTTTTGCACCCGGTACAGCAGAATACCTTGTCATCCAGCGAAATATCCTTGCCGCTGCACTTTTCACCACAGTGAAAGCATTTTAATTCTTCGCCGGTTATGCTGTTATCTGTCTGGCCCATAATTCCTGAAAAGTAAAAATTTATTCCTGTTAATTATTCCTTTCTTAATACTTATTCCGGACTGAACTGTTTAAATGGTGAGTCTGAACCCCGTTACTTTTTTCCCCGCCAACTAATGCTTTTAATTATTTAGCAAATATTATCTAAAAAGTAAATAGCCGGATTCCTTTTAATTTAAGATTTTTGAATTGAGGCTCAGGCCGGGAAGGAGGAAAATTCATCAGGCTTTAAAATGAAAGAAGCTGTCCCCCTTTTTAAAGAAGACAGCTTCTCATGCTTTGCAGCATACTTTTAAGCAGTTATCAGGCTAGTTTATATTTGCCAGATCACGGCTTATATTATCCACCTTTATCTGCAGATCCTGCTCGCTGCCCAGCAGATCCCGCAGGGTTGTATTCTTAAGTATATTGTCAACCGATCCCTGAACAATACGCCATAATGACCTGACGGAACAGTCCACCGTATGTGTGCAGATATTTGCTTCAGCACCGGCATGCGTACCGCAGAATTCCTCTTCTTCGAAAAGCCTTCCGCCCAGCAAAGCCAGCACGTCACTTATAATAATCTGTTCGGGCGGTTTGGCAAGCGTATAACCACCAACCTGTCCCCTTTCACTCTCAAGGAAACCGCCCAGGCGCAGTATTCGCAGCAGCTTTGCGGCATTGTGAGTAGTGAGGCCTTCAAACTGACTGATCTCCGGGATGGTAAGTGATTTGTTGATCCTGTAAAACTTACCAATCCTCAGCAGGCAGCGGAGTCCATATTCTTCTTGTGCACTGAATTTCATATTGTTCTGAAGATTATTTAATAAATAGATTAATTAGCCCTATTCCGGGGAATAGTTGATCCGCAGGATTTTGCGTGCTGCAGCCTGGCGAAATCTTCAGGGGAAACAGACGGCCCTTTTTTTGTACAGAACTGATTAAATGCAGAAACAAGATTGTCCGCAATTTCCTGAGGTGAATAGCCCTCAATATCGTAGCGCTGCATCATATATACAAGTTTCCCGTCTTTGAACAGTGCAACAGATGGTGATGAAGGAGGGAAATCCATCAGATAACCGCGCACCCTGTCAACAGCATCCCTGTCCTGGCCAGCAAATACAGTAGTTAGATGATCAGGTATTATATCGTTCTGCAGCGAAAGATTTACACCGGGACGCGCGCTGCCGGCTGCACAGCCGCAAACTGAGTTGATCATTACCAGAACAGTGCCAAGTTCCGGATTGGTTAAGTATTTGTCCACTTCCTGGGGCGTTCTCATTTCCACAAACCCCGTATAAGTCAATTCATCCCTCATAGGCTGAACTGCCTCTGGATCATAGATGGGCGGTCTCATATTTATATTTAAATTGAACATTATCATTTACCTTTCGTAATTGTTATCGACTGATAATTTTATCTGACTGAGCTGTCATTAACCGTTAAAAAAATCCTAATTCTATCTTTGCTACGTCCGACATCATGTCCTTGTCCCATGGCGGATTCCAGACAAGCTCCACGTATACGTCTTTTAATCCCGGAATATTCCTCAGCTTGCTTTGTACTTCACCGGGAAGTGAGCCTGCTACGGGACAAGCCGGAGAGGTAAGCGTCATCTTTATATATGCATTCCCCTCTTCATCCACATTGATCTCGTATATGAGTCCCAGTTCATAAATATCAACCGGTATTTCCGGATCATAACACGTCTTAAGTTTTTGAATAATTTCCTGCTCCAGAAAAAATCTGTCAACCGGCATAGAATACCCTTTCTCGTTTTGTTTTATTTTCCTATCTCTTTATTCCGTTGAAATCTTATTGCCGTCGTCCTTCAATGCATTCAGCATCGTATGCCATGCAAGACTCGCACATTTGACCCTGGCGGGATAATCCCTCACTCCGGCAAATACTGCCAGCTTTCCAAGTTCCGAAAGATCCTGCTCGCTTCCAATTTTTGAAGTTACAACTTCATGAAATTTGTTGAATAGATCTTCAGCCTCCTGCCTTGTTTTGCCCTTCAGAATTGAGGTCATAAGCGATGCTGAGGATTTTGATATTGCACAACCGGAGCCCTGAAACGATATGTCTTTTATCCTTTCATTCTCAAGGTTGATATAAACAAAAATATGATCACCGCACAAAGGGTTGAATCCTTCTGCGTCATGATTGCATTCATCGCATTTGCGGTAATTTCTGGGACTCCTGTTGTGGTCCAGAATTACCTCCTGATAAAGATCACTTAATTCGGACATTAGCCTAATACCTTGATTACTTTATGAATACCGTATATTAATTTATCTATTTCTTCTTTCGTATTGTAAAATGCAAATGAGGCTCTTGCCGTGGCAGGGATGCAGAATCTCTGCATTACCGGCTGGCAGCAGTGATGTCCTGTACGGATTGCTATGCCCTCGCTGTCAAGAATTGTCCCGATGTCGTGCGGATGAATGTTATCCAGCACAAACGAGATGAGCGAAGCCTTGTTCCTTGCCGTACCAATTATATTCAGCCCTTTTACCTCCAGGAGCTTTTCAGTAGCATATTCCAGCAGTCCCTTTTCATGAATGGCAACTTCTTCCATCTGAAGGTATGTCATATAATCAATTGCTGCTCCCAGACCAATTGCACCGGCAATATTAGGAGTGCCGGCTTCAAATTTATTAGGGATGTCATTGAAGATCGTTTTCTCGAAAGTAACCGAACGGATCATATCACCGCCGGTCTGGTAGGGAGGCATCGCCTGCAGCAGTTCAGCCTTTCCATACAAAGCTCCTATACCGGTCGGGCCGAACAGCTTGTGCCCGGAAAAAACGTAAAAATCACAGTCCAGTTTCTGCACATCCACCTTGGTGTGAGCCACTCCCTGTGCGCCGTCAATCAGCACCGGGATATTCCTTTTGTGCGCTTTTTCAATGATCTCCCTTACAGGATTTACAGTTCCTAACGAATTGGAGATCTGGACGATTGACACAAATTTTGTCCTGTCGTTTAACAGCTTGTCATACTCTTCCATTATCAGTTCCCCTTCATCCGTAATCGGAATCACGCGCAGCTTTGCTTTCTTTTCCTCGCAAAGCATCTGCCAGGGAACAATGTTTGCATGGTGCTCCATTGCTGAAATTATTATCTCGTCTCCCTCACCAATGTGAGTTCTGCCGTAAGTCCATGCCACCAGGTTGATAGCTTCGGTAGCACCCCTTGTAAAAACAATTTCACAGGCGCTGATAGCGTTCAGAAACTCCTTTACCTTCAGCCTCGCATCTTCATAGGCCAGTGTGGATTGTTCGCTCAGGTAGTGCACGCCGCGGTGTACATTCGAATTCAGCATCGAATAGTAATCGCGTACGGTATCAATTACGGTAAAAGGCTTCTGAGTGGTTGCCGCATTGTCAAGGTATACGAGCGGCTTGCCCTTTATCATTCTCTGAAGTATTGGGAAGTCCTGCCTTATTTTTTCTACATCAAAGACAGATGCTTTTTTTTCTTTTAGTATGGTTGTTGGATACATTTCGTCTCTCATCAGATTGCCTTCTGCTGCAATCTTTCTAATATCTGATTATTTAAGGTTTCTCTTAAGGGTTCAATTGTTATACTGTCAATTACATCACTGGCAAATGCATTCATCAGCAGTGAACGGGCCTTTTCTTCCCCCACTCCCCTGGACCTGAGATAAAAGACCGATTCTTCGTTCAGCTGACCGACAGTTGCACCGTGGCTGCATTTTACGTCATCGGCAAATATTTCCAGCTGGGGTTTGGTATCCACCTTTGCATACCTCGATAAGAGCAGATTTTTGTTCGACTGGTATGCCTGTGTCTTTTGTGCATCTTTCCTTACAACTACTTTACCATTAAAAACACCGCGGGATTTTTCATCCAGTATGCCTTTATATAGCTCATTGCTCTGGCAGTTTGGAACCGCGTGATCGATCAATGTATGATTGTCTATATGCCGCTTTCCGCCGGCCAGATAGAGCCCTTGAAATGTGCATCCCGCATATTCCCCGCCGAGAACCGAATCGAGCTCATTTCTTACCAGGCTTCCGCCGGTTGTAACGGTCATCGTGTTCAGGGTGCTCGACCTCAGCTGCAGGGCTTTGGTAGTGTTTATGTGAAAAGCAGCATCGGCTTCGGCCTGAATTTTATAATAGCTAACTACGGCTGACTCTTCAGTCTTTATCTGTGTGATGATATTTGCAAGATAAGGTTTCTCTGAAATGCTGTGATAGCTTTCAATTACCTTAATCTGACTGTTCTTACCCGCAATGATAATATTCCTGGGCTGGATCAGTACGTTGTCTGTGTCACTGCCCGAGAGGAATAAAAGGTATAAAGGATTTTCAACCACCAGACCCTCGGGAACATTAATTACAACACCGTCACCCGCAAATGCGGTGTTCAAAGCTGTAAAACCGTCTTTTGAGCCGTTAAGGAAGAACTCCCTGATCAGTTCAGGCCTGTCTTGTGCAATCACCTGAACTTCCTCTATCTGAATACCCTCTGCTTCCTGAAGCATGCCGGAGAGGTCTTTTCTCAGGTGTCCGTTAATAAATACAAGGACACTTGCATTCAGGTCTTTTATTAAATATTTCCCTATATCCTTCCGGGTTAGTTCAACCCCGGGAAGAAGCTGAGCAGGAATAAAATTAAATTTCAATATGGGAGCTATGTTGGTATATTTCCAATCCTCATTATCCAGGGTAGGAAACCCCAGCTCCTTAAACTGTTCGATCGCATGTTTGCGTATCTTGTGGAAATCAGATTCCGACTGTCCGTTAAGACCGCTTTCAAACGTCCTGAAATTGGAGTAGTACCAATCCCGTATATTCGTATTTTCTGAAACTTGAGGCATTAAAATAAATTCTCCTTTTATTTAGTAGGGACAGATATGCTGTCTTCATCCTTGATCCAATCGTATCCCTTTTCTTCCAGCTCCAGCGCCAGATCCTTGGTGCCCGATTTAACTATTTTCCCTTTGTAGAGCACGTGCACATAATCAGGCACTATGTAATCCAGCAGTCTCTGGTAATGTGTCACCACGACTACGGCTTTCTCTTTGCTCTGGGCTTTGAATATGTTGACCCCGTTGGCCACTATCTTAAGAGCGTCAATATCCAGCCCCGAATCCGTTTCGTCCAGTATCGCCAGTCTGGGATCCAGAACAGCCAGCTGAAATATTTCGTTCCTTTTTTTCTCTCCGCCCGAAAACCCCTGATTCACAGGACGGCTTATGAGCGACTGGTCAATTCCAATTACCTTCATCTTCTCCCTTATCAGAGAAAGGAATTCCATTGCGTCGAGCTCTTCCTCTCCTTTATACTTGCGGATTTCATTTACCGCAGTTTTAAGGAAAGTGGCGTTGCTTATGCCTGGTATTTCAACAGGATACTGGAAAGCGAGAAACAAGCCTTCCCTGGCGCGGTCCTCGGGAGTCATTGCCAGCAGGTCCTTGCCATCGAAGGTCACGCTGCCGGAGGTTACCGTATAACCCTCACGTCCTGCCAGTATGTTGGCCAGAGTACTCTTACCGGACCCATTGGGTCCCATTATTGCATGAACTTCACCCGGTCTGACCTCCAGGCTTATCCCTTTTAATATTTCCTTGTTTTCAACTGATGCATAAAGGTTCTTAACAGACAGCATTATTCTTTTTCCTTTTTTTATACTAATTTCTTTTTATCCGACGCTTCCTTCAAGACTTACGCTTAAGAGTCTCTGGGCTTCAACTGCGAACTCCATTGGAAGTTCCTTAAATACTTCCTTGCAGTACCCGTTAACAATAAGGTTTACAGCGTCTTCGGTTGATATACCGCGCTGGTTCAGATAGAAGATCTGATCTTCACCTATTTTTGAAGTAGTAGCTTCATGCTCTACTGTAGCCGTTGGATTGTCTACCTCCAGGTAAGGGAACGTGTGTGCGCCGCATTTATCACCCAGAAGCAGCGAGTCGCACTGTGAATAATTCCTCGATCCTTCGGCCTTGGGCCCTATTTTCACCAGCCCCCTGTAGGTATTCTGGCTTCTTCCGGCGGAAATACCCTTTGAAACTATAGTGCTTCTTGTGTTTTTTCCTATGTGAATCATCTTGGTACCCGTATCTGCCTGCTGCATATTGTTTGTAAGGGCAACCGAGTAAAATTCTCCTATCGAATTGTCCCCCTGCAGTATGCATCCCGGATATTTCCACGTGATGGCTGAACCGGTTTCCACCTGCGTCCATGAAATCTTTGAGTTCCTGCCCCTGCAGGCACCCCTTTTAGTAACAAAATTATAGATGCCACCTACACCGTTTACATCCCCTGCATACCAGTTTTGCACAGTGGAATATTTAATCTGTGCATCATCAAGGGATACCAGTTCCACAACTGCGGCATGCAGCTGGTTGTTGTCCCTCATCGGCGCCGTACAGCCCTCAAGATAGCTTACGTATCCGCCTTCATCTGCAATTATAAGAGTTCTCTCAAACTGGCCTGTATTTTCGGCGTTGATCCTGAAATAGGTGGAGAGTTCCATAGGGCATCTTACCCCTTTCGGGATGTAAACAAACGATCCGTCGCTGAAAACTGCCGAATTCAGCGTAGCAAAGTAGTTATCGGTATAAGGCACCACTGACCCCAGGTATTTCTTTACCAGCTCCGGGTGATTTCTTATTGCCTCGGACATTGAGCAGAAAATAATGCCCAGCTCCGAAAGCTTCTCCTTATATGTAGTAGCAACCGAAACGCTGTCGAAAACCGCATCAACGGCAACACCCGAGAAAATTTTCTGCTCTTCCAATGGAATTCCCAGCTTTTCAAACGTGCTTAAGAGTTTCGGATCTACTTCATCCAGACTTTCCAGCTTTTTCTTTTGTTTCGGGGCTGAATAGTATACTATCTCCTGGTAATCTATGGGAGGATATTTAACGTTCTGCCAGGTGGGCTCTTTCATTGTAAGCCAGTGCCGGTAAGCTTTCAGTCTCCACTGAGTCATCCACTCAGGTTCATTCTTTTTTGCGGAAATAAACCTTACAATGTCTTCATTTAAGCCCTTTGGCGCAGAATCTGCTTCAATATCCGTCACAAATCCGTATTTATATTCGCTGTTGGCCATGTTTTCAATGGTCTTAATCTCAGTGCTCATATGTCTCCTTTTGGATCGAATTCATTTTTGACTTATCAAAATTATATAATCTGTATAAAAAAGTCAAGATTATTGTTATAATATTTTCTTTCTTATTGCTATAACAGTGCCGTGAGGCTTTTCGTTTCAATTGACGGCTGTTTTCCGCATTTTAAATGAAGAATGGGGATAAAAAAGAATGAGTCCGCAGCCAATATTATTGGCTGCGGACTCATATATTTACTAGTAAGTTTTTATGGCTTCACACGCATCCATACTCTTATTTCACACAAGTGCATGTTTAGCTGCCCGGGAGCCTGGTTGTATAAAACAGGCGCGTATTTACTTGAAGTTTCTGAGGAAATCTATGCGGTCCTGCAGTTTTTCAACCGGAACCAGCAGTTTATCCTTGCCATAAATGGCGTCTTTTCTGTCCCTGAAGACCAGTTCATAATCCTTGCTCATTACAATTGCCTCTTCGGGGCATACTTCCTCGCAAAATCCGCAGAAAATGCAGCGCAGCATGTTTATTTCAAATTTCTCAGGATAGCGTTCTTTCTCTGAGCCTGTTTCTCCAGCCTGCACCTCAATGGCCAGGGCGGGACAAACCCGCGAGCAGAGCCCGCAGGCCACACATCTTTCGGTTTCATTCTCTTCCTTTACCAGTACCGGGCGTCCACGGTAAGATGCGGGTGGAATGAATTTCTCTTCCGGATACTCCATTGTAAACTTGGGTCTGAACATGCTTCTTAAGGTCATACCCAGTCCCTTTACTATCTCAGGTATATATAGTTTTTCTAAAAACGTTAAATCTTTTCTTCTCTTCTTAACAGGCATAAATCAACCTTTTCAATTATATTTTAAATATCATTATTAAAGCAACAACCCAAATTATGTTTAATAATGACAGTGGAAACATCACTTTCCAGCCCAGGTCCATCAGCTGGTCATATCTGAACCTTGGAATACTCCAGCGGACCCAGATAAAGAAGAACAGCACTGCACCCAATTTCAACAGGAAGGAAAGCACCTGAATGATTACTGTCAGCCCCTGGGACAGGCCTAAGCGGTCGATATACGGGAACTGCCATCCCCCAAGGTATAAAGTTACTATCATCGCACTCGCAATAATCATATTTGCGTATTCAGCCAGAAAGAAGCCCGCAAATTTCATACTGCTGTATTCAGTGTGGTAGCCGCCAACCAGTTCAGGCTCTGCCTCGGGCAAGTCGAACGGAAGTCTGTTTGTTTCGGCAAATGCACTTACCACAAAAGTAATAAACCCAATCGGCTGAATCAGGGCATTCCACATCCAGCCATACTGCGAATGCACGATTGCTACGGGTCTTAATGATTCGGATAATAGCAGAACACCCGCAATTGAAAATCCCATGGAAACTTCGTAAGATATCATCTGGGCAGAAGACCTGATGCCGCCAAGAAGTGAATATTTGCTGCCAGATGACCATCCGGCAAAGGTTAATCCGTACACGCCAAGCGAGGTTAATGCCAGCACATAAAGCACTCCTATGTTAACGTCCGCCAAAACCAGGGGAATCGTCCTTCCGAAGAGCTGAATATCAGGCCCGAAAGGAATTACCGCATATGTGGCGAATGAAACAAAAAGCGTTATAAAGGGAGCCAGTGAATGGATAAACTTATTTGCATTCGTGGGTACGATGTCTTCCTTCAGTAAAAGTTTGAACACATCGGCAAAAGGCTGAAGCAGTCCATACCAGCCTACCCTGTTGGGTCCCCGTCTGTTCTGAATCCAGGCCGATATCTTCCTTTCAAAATAAACCAGATAAGATACCATAAGCAGCATTACGGTTACAACAAGCAGAAGTTTTACTAACGTTATTCCTATTTGTATTAAAATTTCCATTTCATTTTCCGGTTAAACAAGTTCTTATTTGTTTACTTTTACTGTTTTATTGATCTTTAACTGCACCCCAGTCTCTCCGATTACGTCATAATCCAGATCCCTGAAGATTTCTATTGAACTGACCATATCCTCAAATATTTCTTCAGCCATGGTATACTTTGTCTTCATTCCCATCAGCGAGGCCATGGATAAGAGAATTTTCCAGCTGGGGCGTGCATCCACCCTGTTTTTTCTGGCCCATTTGTCAAAGTCAGTTCCGAATTTATCCAGCCTGCTTAGTTCCATGCCTTCTAAACTCCTGTCCACGTCTATGGTTGCAACTGCAGGCCGGATCCTTTGTACCCTGCCCTGGAAATTAACCATTGTTCCGTGCTTTTCGGCATAGGTTGCAGCCGGAAAAACTATATCTGCAATTTCAGTAGTGCTGTTGAAGTTTGTTGCATGCACAATCAGAAGGTCAAGCTTCGAGAGTATCTGGCTGTATGTCTCACTCATCGCCGCAATATCATCTTCCAGGCAGTAAAGCACTTTTATCCTGCCCGATTCAATTGCCCCCATAATACCCTCAAAATCCAACCCGCCCTGGACGGGTTTAATACCGCAGAGTTCGGCACCCAGGGCATTCGGACTCTTGTCCTCACGCATGAGTATCTCATCGCCGCTGCCCGGCCTTATGTGTCTGGCAAAATCAATATTTTTCGACTGGAAGACCGACTTTGTAAACCTTGAAAGTATAAAATTATCCTCACAGGTAGCAAATGCAGATCCCAGGAAGGCTATTTCGCCTGAGCTGTACGACTTTAACTGTGATACTGCCTGAGAGATGGCTTCGTCATAACCTACTTTTGTAAGCTGCCCCTCTCTGCGGATATGCGGGCCGTCCACTCTTTCATTATTAATGAACTTAAAGGTGTTAAGCCTTCCTTCATCGCACATCCAGTATGAATTCACGTCCTGATTAAAGCGCGGTGTAAGCCTCAGGGCAATATTATTTCTTACCCATATCTCGTCATTGCAGCCCCTGGAGCAGCCGATACAGATGGAATTTGTTTTGGACATTTCCCATACGCGTGCCTTAAACCGGAAATCCCTGTTCGTTAAGGCGCCCACGGGACAAATATCCGTGGTGTTCAGTGAATAAGGGTTGTCCATAGTAGTACCGGGGAACGGGGCAATAGTTACCCTGTCGCCTCTTTTTACAAAAGTAAGCTGGTTTTCCCTGGCAATTTCATCGCAGAAGCGTATGCACCTTGAACAGGAGATGCACCTTTCAGCGTCAAACATTACAAAGGGGCCCAGTTCCACCCTCTTGTCCTTATGCTGCTTTTCCTCGTCGAAACGGCTTTCGCCGACGCTGTATTTGTAGGCATAATCCTGCAGCTTGCATTCTCCTGCCTCATCGCAGATAGGACAGTCCAGCGGATGGTTAATGAGCAGGAATTCCATAACGGCATTGCGCGCACTGATGGCTTTCTCCGACTCCACGTTTACAACCATACCGTCGGCAGCCAGTGTCGAACAGGCTATGGCCAGCTTTGGCATTTTTTCAACTTCAACCAGGCACATCCTGCAGTTACCGGAAACCGAGAGACTCGGATGCCAGCAGAAGTGCGGAACTGTTATATCGTTCGAGGCAGCAACTTCAATTATTGTCTGTCCCGGCTTAAATTCTAATTCTTTATTATTGATTTTTATTTTAGGCATAAAACTTCCTGAACATCATTATTTCAATTTTTTGCTCTTATCACTATTTTACTTAAAACCTTTTCATCCAAGACCTCATTTGCCATCGCAAGGACCTCATCTGCCGTTACGGCGTCGATTTCCTTTATTGCTTCTTCGATAGTCTTTACTTTATTAAAATAAATTTCCGACTGCGCTATCCTAAACATTCTGTTGGTCATTCCTTCCAGACTGAGGAGCATGCTGCCTTTTAGGTATTCCTTCGCCTTTTTAAGCTCTTTTTCAGAGACTTTCTTTTCCCTCAGTTTTGCGTATTCCTTATAGATCAGGTCGAGGGATTTATCAAAGAGTTTTTCGTTTGTCGAAAAATACACGCCGAAGGATGAAATATCATAGAATGAATTCAGAAAGGAATTCAGCTGATAGCATATGCCATTGCGTTCTCTGATGGTCTGAAACAGGCGGGAACTGCTGCCTTCACCCAGAATATGTGACAGGACGTTAACAATATTCCTCTTGTCTTCCTTATAACCGTAAGTGGAGGTACCCAGAATTGCATGTACCTGCTGGATTTCTTTTTCTATATCCACTTCTTCTTTGAACTTAGGACTAACAGCTTTTCTGCGTACTACCTTTTTTCCCAGGTCCTTTTTTATATATTTCTCTGCCAGCCTCACCAGCTCCTCGTGCTCAACCGATCCGGAGGATGCAATCGTCAGGGTGTTAAAACCGTATTTCTGCCCGATGAAACCGAACAGGTCAGCCTGGCTGAAACTGCGTATGTTTTTTTCCGTGCCTATTACCGGAAGTCCTAGTGAATTCCCGGAAAATATATACTCTTCGAACTTATCAAAAATGAGCTCCTCGGGGTTATCCTCAATATCATAGAGCTCGTCAACAACAACTCCGGCCTCTTTTTTAATCTCGCTTACCTTGAAAGCCGGGTCCTGTATCATGTCTGCCAGTACGTCAAAGGTCCTTTCAATGTGCTTCTGCAGCCCGCGTCCGTAATAGCAGGTATGTTCCTTGGACGTAAAAGCATTAAGATATCCGCCGTAACCCTCAATATCTTCAGCTATCTTCCTGGGCGACCTTTTACGCGTCCCCTTGAAGAGCATGTGCTCGATAAAATGAGTTATTCCATTATTCTTATGGTTTTCATCCCTTGAGCCTACATTGAACCAGAACCCTAGAGAAAAACTTTTGACGTACGGAATTGTCTCTGAAATTATTTTAATCCCCTGGGGGAGAATTGTCTTTTTATATTGATTCAAATTAAGGACTTCTGTTGATAAGTGATTTTACTTAAACCGTAAATATAGCCAAATGTGATTAGCTAGTCAAGAAAGGAAGATGTAAATGCCAAACGGAAGGCGGCAGATAAATTACTGTTTTTACCGCCCACCTTCCGTTTAAACAATTTTTATTAAGATTGTCCGGCCTATTGTACGGTTACACCCGCATATTTTGCCGCATATTTTTCATAAAAGCTGGCAATATTAGTATAAGCCTTGGTAAGTATCTGTTCATTAGGCAGGAATACTACCCTGAAATGATGTGTACCCGGAACCTGTCCGAATCCGCTGCCATGAACGAGCACTACACCGGTTTCTTTTATCAGTTCAGACACAAAATGCAGGTCAGGCTGCTCAATGTTAATTTTAGGGAAAGCATAAAAAGCTCCTTCGGGCTTTACACAGCTGATGCCTGGAATGGCGTTAAGCATATTAACCGTAATATCCCTGCGTAGGGTAAGCTTTTTGAGGGCTTCTGTCAAATGGCTGTGTTCTCCTTCAAGTGCTGCTTTAATTGCATACTGCTCAGGGTGGTTAGCCGAAAGACGCGCACGGAGGAGCTTGTTCAGCGCCTCGATGTAATTTTTCAGGCATTCGCGGCGTCCGGAAATAATTCCCCAGCCGATCCTGAATCCTGGCACCATATAGTTTTTTGAGAGTCCGCCGAATGTAATAACAGGTACGTCCTTATTGAGTGAAGCAATTGAAACATGCTTTTTACCGTCATAAAGCAGCTTGTCATAGATTTCATCGGCAAATATTACAAGATTATGCTCCAGGGCAATGTCAACTATCTGCTGCAGGATCTCTGTAGTATACAGTGAACCAGTAGGGTTATTGGGATTAATAAGTATTATTGCCTTCGTTTTGCTGTTTATCTTGCTCTTAATATCCTCAATATCCGGCTGCCAGCCGTTTTCTTCGTCCAGGTAGTATGGGTTCTCAATTGCGGCAAGTTTGCTTGAAATCGCCGTATATAGCGGGTAGCCCGGAGTCGGTGTTAATACGTTTTCTCCGTCATTTACCAATGAGGTAAGCGCCAGGTCGATAGCCTCGCTGGCTCCTGTTGTAACAAAAATATCGAGCACGTTATCAATTCCCTTGCGGTTGGCCTCTGCTTCAATTGCCGAAACAGCTTCCTTTATGCCTGAAGAAGGTGAATAACCATTAAGGTTCTTCATCATTGCCTGATACGTAGCTTCAATCATATGCCTTGGCGGCTGAAAATCAAACAGGTTCGGGTCCCCAATATTCAAATACAGCATTTCTTTACCGGTCTTTGCAACCTCATTTGCTACAACCACAATATCCCTGACGGCATAAGTCACATTCTCCGTCCTATGGGCAGGTTTGACTTCAAAATTAGCCATTACAATTTTTCCTTCTGCTATTATCTATATTATTAAAGTATCAAAATTACTGCTTTAAAATTACCTTTTTAAATTGATAGTATCAAACTTTTTGGAAACATAAAAGGCCGGATATATGTCACTATACCCGGCCTTTCTGCATAATCTATTTATAATTGTTTATGAAGTTACAGGATTGTTAAAACCTTCCTGGATTCTGTTTTTCGTCCTTAAGGCCTCATCCCTTACCGATTTCGGCGTATCTGTTCTGGATAGTATGTCATCGCAGGTCTTCAATATGCTATCCCTGTTCTTTGCCAGGGCATACCATCCCAGGGCTTCCAGCGTGGCGACTCTGATTGCAACATCTTCCTTGCTGTTTTCTGCCAGCTGCAGCAGCTCGGGCACGGCCTGAATGTAATTGTATACTCTCAAAGTTTCTATCTCCTTTATTTTCTTCCTGATCCTCAATGAATCATTTTTAATATTAGGCAGCAATTCTTTATTCAGATGATCATTTGAATCCATAATTGAGCCCTTTATCATTTCCTTTAAGTTATCCTTGTCAATAATTTCCGGCATCTCGTTCAGGTATTTAATGCATTCTTCATAGGCCGCAATTGGATCAATAAAGGCTATTGATTTTTTAAGTGCGAAGACCACCCTTTCAGATTCATCAGTTACCAGCTGTTTTGCCATAATTGAGAGGTAATCCCGGTTGCCTACCTTGCCCATCCAAACCGCTGAAATACGGCGTATGAACTCAAACGGATCCTGTATGGATTCTTTTAATATGTTCTCAAATGCCGGGGTGTTAAGTTCGGCAAGAGCCTTAATGGCCTGCAGACGCACATCAAATGAAGCATCATTCCTGTATATGTTTATTAATTCCTTCTCAAATCCCATTCCGGTCTGCCTGAAAACCATTCTTAAGGCTAATGTTCTCAGCGGAACTGATTCCGAGCTCAGGAGTGCTCTCCATGAGCTGCTGTCGCCAACACCCAGCGTCAGCATTCTGTTAAGATCAAGCCCCGGATCAACAGAGGTAAAATGAAACGTGGGATCACCAAACAGGTGCGATTCCAGCAGGTTGTTCATCTTGTGCCACAAACCTACCCTTACTCCATAGTTCAGTATACCGGAGAATTCTTCGGCCCACTGGTCCTGCAGAGTAGTCGTGCTGTTTGCAATGCCTGCAATTGTTGAACCATAACCGAACACGTATTCGCCCGCCAGATACGGTGTGACGTGGAAGGCTCCGTTATAGCATTCATCAAATAATATCAGCTTTGCCTGCGGTGAGATCTTCTTTATATCATCACCATAAATTGTCATCTTGTGGTCCTGAACTGAATCCTGGGCCATAATAACAGGATCAAACGCCCCGGCAAGCCATTCATCAGGAACTTTATACTGCTTTATAAGGTCAGCCTTAGTATCTTCAATGTTCTCACCGTTACGCCTGGCTTCCCTGAGCTCTTTCCTTAAACGCAGTTTTATTATATCAATGCTGTTGTCAATCGTATTTGACTTGGGATAATCTATAAGGTTCTGAAGATTATCATCCCCGTGGGCATGGAATATAGCAAAATCGAGCTTTGGATCCTGGATTTCACTGAGAATGATGCCTTTCATGTAGGGACTCATATTATGGTTCAGCTTCTTCAGCCTGCCGCCGGTCTTATAGACCTGAGGAAATTCCTCCCTGAGTGAAAGCTGCTCATCGCCCCATGCTGAAAGTGACTCCGAGTAATACCTGAAACCGGTATAAACCAGCATATGGTCTATTATATTCTGCTGCTTTTTCTGTTCTGATACCCTTAAAAGATACTGCCTTATAATGTTATACTTGCTGTTATCATCCACCGGAGCCTTAATGCGGGCTCTGTAAATGGATTTATTCACCCTCTGCGGCGATTCGGGCAGAAGTGAAT
>JBLMZM010000352.1:0-2750 GCA_050258815.1 Ignavibacteriales bacterium | reverse complement strand
GAGGATAGGCACATGAATGTCATCGAGATCAGGAATCTGACCAAGTACTACGGCAAGGCCCGGGGCATCATCGATGTCAGCTTCGATGTCGCGGAAGGAGAAATCTTCGGCTTTATTGGCCCGAACGGTGCCGGTAAAAGCACCACCATCAGGATGCTCCTTTCCCTTATAAAGCCCACTTCCGGATCAATTGAAATATTCGGTAAACCGCTGCATGCGAACCGTATAGATATTCTGCGCAGAATAGGAGCAATTGTAGAAAAGCCGGATTTCTATCTTTATCTTTCGGCCTATAAGAATCTTGAGATGCTGGGCAGGATTTCAGGCACTGATACTTCAAGGAAAAGGATCATGGAAATCCTTGAACTGGTTGGCCTGGATAAAAGATACAGCAGCAAAGTAAAAACATTTTCTCACGGTATGAAGCAGCGCCTCGGAATTGCTCAGGCACTCCTGCATGACCCGGACCTGATTATACTGGATGAACCTACAACGGGCCTCGATCCGCAGGGAATGAAGGAAATACGCGACCTTATTATTTACCTGAGCAGGGAAAGAGGGAAAACGGTCTTTCTCTCCTCCCATATACTGCCTGAGGTGGAAATTGTTGCAACCAGGATGATAATCATAAGCAAGGGCAAAACCAGGGTCGAGGGCACGGTTCAGGAACTGCTTAATTCAGGAAGCCTTAAGGTTACCTTCAGGGTCGGTGACACCGAAAAGGCACTCAGCCTTCTGAACGGCTCTGCCTGGAGGGAAAAACTTACCAGCCAGGCCAACAGCGATATGTTCTTCAGCCTGAAACAGGAAGAGATTTCTGAACTTAACAGGTTCCTGGTGAGCAATGACATTCCTGTAAATGCCGTAATTCCTATGCGTTCTTTAGAAGATTATTTTCTTGCCATAACAGAGGGGAAAGAATGATGTTTAACCTTGTTTCAATTGAACTGTATAAAATATTCAAGAAGTGGAGGACCTACATAGGCTTTATTGCCATCGGCGTACTGGTTCCGCTCATACACTTCTCCTTCTATATGGCCGGTGACAAGGGTGCGGCATTCCAGCTTAGAAGCCTCGGGGATAATTTCGTTTATGCCGGCAACCTTTTGAACGGATATTTTATATCATACATCGTGCTTCAGAGCCTTTTTGTGCATATTCCCTTTCTGGTTGTACTGGTAGGAGGCGACCTCCTGGCGGGTGAGGCCACGGGGGGAACGTACAGAATGCTGGTGACCAGACCGGTATCGCGCTTTGAAATAGTCACGTCCAAATTCTTTGCGGGTATTATTTATACTGCCATTCTGATATTGTTTCTTGCCTTCATGAGCCTGGTATTAGGACTCATATTCTTCGGTACGGGTCCCCTCGTTACCTTCAGGGGCAGGATCACAATATTTAACCCGGATGACGCTCTGTGGCGGTTCCTGTCTGCATACGGCTTTGCTATACTCAGCATGTCGGTGGTTATTACGCTGGCTTTCCTGTTTTCATCCCTCGTGGAAAATGCAATCGGCCCTATTGTTACCACAATGGCAGTGATAATCATATTCCTTATAATTTCGGTAATAGACATTGATATTTTCACAAAGATTAAACCGTACCTCTTTACTAACTATCTTGCAGGCTGGGCAGCATTCTTCGACGACCCCGTCGATTATTCCAGGCTGACAAAGGACGCGCTGGTGCTCCTGGGTCATATTGCCGGTTTCTACGGCCTTGCCCTGTTAATTTTTTCAAAGAAAGATATTCTCAGCTAAGGTGATATATGAAAAAAATACTCTTGTTGATCGTTTTATTTTCGGCAAACCTGTTCTGCCAGAACCCTGACCCCAATAAACTGATTGATGCGGTGAAGGATAACTTCAAATCGTCGGTAAAGGACTATGAGGTTACTGCGAATATTAAGGTAGACGTTGACTTCGTGAAGGTCCCTGAAATGCAGGCCCATATATACTTTAAGCAGCCCGACAAGGTGAAGATGAATACCGAGGGATTTGCAATGCTTCCTAAACAGGCATTTAACTTTTCCCCCGAAAAGATGTTCAGCAGGAACAGCAGTGCAATTTACGTGAGGACTGAAAAATGGGACAACACGCCAATCGACGTGATAAGGGTAATCCCAAATGAAGATAACAGCGATATTGCCCTTTCAACATTTTGGATTGAACCGGGCAGGAAGGTAATAAGGAAAATTGAATCCACGCCAAAACGCGGCGGGGCATTTCAGGCCGAACTGTATTATGATGAAAAAATAAATTACCCGCTGCCCACAATGATAAGATTCAGTTTTGATAGTCCCAGGGTCAATGCACCCCGGGAAATGAGCAGCAATGATAAAACAAATAACGGCAGCTCAAAACCCTCAAAAGGAACTGTAACCGTGAAATATTCCGATTACAGGATCAATAAGGGGATTTCCGATGCCGTTTTTACAGAGGGGAAAAAGAAATAGATCAGGAATTGCGCCGCTGCCTTGCTATTTCAAACAGCATTACACCCGTTGCAACCGATACGTTCAGTGACTGTATCTTACCCTTCATTGGAATTCTGACCAGGAAATCGCAGTTCTCCGCTGTCAGACGGCGGAGACCCTTTTCCTCGTTGCCCATCACGAGCGCCATTGGCATCTTATAATCCACTTCGGCATAATCCTTTGATCCTTCCAGGTACGAGCCCACTATCCAGAACCCCTGCTCCTTGAGCTCCTTCAGGGCCTGGCTGAGATTATTTACCTTTGATATCAGTAC
>JBLMZM010000351.1:0-5063 GCA_050258815.1 Ignavibacteriales bacterium | reverse complement strand
ATTTGATTCTGCCATGCATTTGATTAACACAAGCGGATTGCTTGAAGTGCTGAATAAAAAAGCAATTGAAGAAAAAATACCTGTGCTGGGGATATGTCTGGGAATGCAGCTGCTGACGAGTGGTAGCGAAGAAGGTCTCCTGCCAGGTCTGAACTGGATAGAAGCAGAAACCAGGAAATTCAATAAGGACGACAAGCTGAAAATTCCGCATATGGGCTGGAATTTTACGCATACATTAAACACCAGTAAGCTTACCCAAAACTTTACAGAAGAATTTCGCTTCTACTTTGTACACTCCTATTATGTCACTGTAAAAGATGAAAATTATTCAATTCTTAAGACCAAATATGGCATAGAATTTGACTCTGCTATTCAGAAAGACAATATATATGGCGTTCAGTTCCATCCTGAGAAAAGCCATAAATTTGGAATGACATTATTGAATAATTTTGCCCGCATCTGAAAAACAATGGTTTATACAAGAATAATTCCCTGTCTGTTGCTGCGCGATGAAGCTCTCGTTAAGACAGTCAGGTTTCAGAAACCCGGATATATTGGAGATCCTGTCAATACATGCCGGATTTTTAATGAGCTTGAAGCAGACGAACTTACTTTTCTTGACATTACAGCAAGCAAAGAAAACAGGGAGCCAAACTTCAGGATACTGGAAGAAATTTCTAACGAATGCTTCATGCCGCTTTCGTATGGCGGAGGCATTGTATCTGTCGGACAGGCAGGAAAGATACTTAGTATTGGGTTTGAAAAAATAGTACTGAACTCTTCTGCATTCAGTAATCCACGCCTGATTACCGATATTGCAAATCATTTCGGCAGTCAGAGTGTCATAGTTTCAATTGATGTTAAGCGGAACATATTCGGGAAATATGAAGCATTCAGCCTTTCAGGAACCAAAAATCAGAAAAAAGATCCTGTGGAGTGGGCAAAAGAGGTGGAATCTCTTGGGGCAGGAGAAATACTGCTGACCTCAATTGACAGGGAAGGGACCTGGAAAGGATTTGATATAGAAGTCATTTCCAGGGTATCAAATTCTGTAACGATTCCGGTCATTGCCCATGGCGGAGCGGGAAAACCAGAAGACATGGTCGAAGCAGTTCAAAAAGCCAATGCATCCGCGGTCGCTCTGGGGAGTATGGTAGTATATCAGTCAAAGGGAATGGGCGTGCTGGTTAATTTCCCCGATAGAAAGCTATTTGCGGGCCTGATCGACGGGCACTGACGCAGAGGGGTCACATATATTAAACTTACTCATTATGGTTAAGTATGACCATATGCATGAAATTGTACATCCGCACAGAGTGTTGCTTGAACTATAAACAAACTTGCCGGCTGTTTTTTTTACTTAGGGAAATAAAATGAAAATAAATATCCTCGGAAATACTTGCAATAATGCTTATGCAATTGTCAAATACCTCAGACAACTGGGGGTTGATGCCCATCTGTTTTATAATAAGACGCTGGACATACAGACATTGCCTCAAAGCGAAGACCCTGAATTATTAAAAAATTTCCCGGACTGGCTTCACCCATACTCCGAAGAAGATACAGGACCTCATCCATTCAGGAGTGCAAATAAAGAGTTTTTAGAAAAAATATCTGATTGCGATTTAATACAGGCGGAGGATGTCGGAATTATATGGGCCATGCAGTCGGGCAAGCCGTATGTTTGGATACCATATGGGTGGGACCTGAATTTTTACTCATTTTTCAGTTACTGGAAAAAGTATTATCAAAACGATTTCCCTGAATACTTTTTAACCCCGGTCATATACAGGCAGGCGATTGCAAATGCTTCTGCCGTAATATGGGGATTATTTGATCAAAATCTCAGACACGGTTTTCAGATAATCAACGACCTTGTCGAAAAACAAAGGTTTGTCCATAATAATACGCTGCTTATAGACACCGCCAGATTTGTCCCGCAGGAAGGGCATACTGCACAGGAATTGCTTAACGAACTAGGAATAGATAATTCTGTCGAAGGGCTGACAATATTCTTCCCCTCACGACTAATGTTTTCTAAAGATACATATTATTCAAAGCGCAGTGATGTACTCCTGTATGCCGCCGGGAAGTTAAAGCAAGAGGGTATTCCTTTTACGCTTATAATTGTAGAGAAGGGCAATCCGGATGAATTGCTCGCAAAAGAAATAATAAAGGATCTGAACATTGAGGACAGGACTATCTGGATTCCCAAGATGCAGCGCCATCAGCTTATTAAATGGTATTCAACAGCAGATATAACTGTGGATGAGTTTTCAAGCGGAGCGGTGGGTTCACTGGCTCTTGAAGCTATTGCCTGCAATGGTACCATGATGACATACTTTAAGAATGAACACGAAGATCCTATTTCATGGCCAACAAATATTGCATTCGGTACAAATCCTCCCTTAATCAATGTTTATAGCGTTGACGATACATTTAATGCTCTCAAATACTATTCAGCCCACCGAGATGAACTCAGGCGGATTGCGAAATCAGGACGGGACTGGGTAGAGAGTACAATCTCAGGAGAGGCTACTGCGAGGGGATTTATTGAATTGTATAAAAGAATTCTTAATGGAGATTTGGCTCCGGCCGGAATTCGATTGCATAGCCTCACTCCGGAATCGGAAAAGAATAGGATTAGTGAATATATAAATGCAGTTGAACAGCTCCTTGCCCAAGGTAAAAAGGATGAAGCATATGAAGCAGTAATCAATTATCTGGATAAGGCTCCTGATAATCAATACCTGATTATTTTGTTCATCAGAATAATGATAAAGCAGGGGAAAGCATTACATGCACTTGAAGGATTAAAGCAGGCAATAGAATTAATGCCTAATGAAAGGCTTCTAAGAGATTCACTCTATGAAATATACGTAAACCTTTACAGGTATTTTGATGCTGCAGGAGATTTGCAGAACAGTATATATTTCTGTGAAGCTGCCATTGGAGTTCTTAATTCAGAAGTCCAGAGAAAACGCAAAGAAAATAATGCAACTGCTGAAGCAGGGGATTTGAGCAGAAAGATAAATACAAATGATTATCTGACTCTGGCTGATTTGTACCTGAAGGCAGGGAAATACCATGAGCTATTAAAGTTCATCGAAACCATTGAAATTACTTTCCCGGGGAGTATTCTGGGCAAGACAATCACGGGGAAATTCCGGACAGGGTTGTCTCAATTCCGCAACGATAAAATAAAAACCAGAACGTTTGCAAGTATAGGAGAATTGGAAAAGCACCTGGGCTTTACAATTAAAGGACGGATACTGGAAGAAGATATTGATGTAATGGATCATGAATGTGATTTATTCGGAAGGAAGCGTCATGATGCAGAAGTACTGACAACAGTTGCAGCTAACGTTAAGGGAAAGTGTTTTGATATTGGCACCTCATTTGGTGCCAGTGCCTATAAACTTGCTACTAATGTCCCAGATTCCGGTGTCGTTTACACGGTTAATATACTGCCTGAACAGTTTACAGCGGATACTGGTAAACTCATTACTCATATGATTTCCAAAGAAGAGATAGGCGCATTTTTCAGAGAAAGAAATATTAAAAATATTGTGCAGCTCTATGCAAATACGATAACCTGGCAGATCCCGGATGAGCTGAATGACCTGGACATGGTATTTGTAGACGGCGGACATGATGCATTTACTGTATACTCTGATACAAAAAACATATATGACCGTGTAAAAGAAGGCGGTTATATTCTGTGGCATGACTTTAATCCAATGCTCAGATACGTTCACTCGTGGATAAATGAAGTAATGAACGGAATTGAAAGATTCCTGAAGGAATTTAATATTACCGCCGAAATTTTATATCTGCAAGATTCATGGATCGGAATATTAAGGAAGGAATCCCGGATAAGAAAAGAAGAACTCCCATCAGCTCCCGTATCGCAAGTGAAGCGTATAGCAGCTCTCAGGCCAATGAGGGATCTGAAGTATTTAATGGTTTATCCGGCATTTTCGGAGAAAACTATAAGGAATAATGAAAAATATGTAGAGGGACTCATCAGATCGACGGGGCTGAATATCTCCTGTTTCCATATTCCGTGCAATGGGTCCTGGTTGCCATTCCCTCAGCTGGATAGGTACTGGAAAGAACAAAATCCGGTATTAATGAAGGCATATGAAGAGCTTATTATAAAGGCATCACAGGCTGATGTACTGATCAATGCCGGAGGCTCAATGCTGCATCCGGATTTTGTAAAACAGCTGCCAACCTACAATGTTTTTATGTGCGGGGATGATCCTGAAAGCAGCGAGATTCTGTCGAAACCGATTGCTCCCTCTTATGACCTTTGCCTGGTGACAAATATTGCTTCGCTGGATGATTATAAAACCTGGGGATGTAAAAACGTGAAATGGATATTCCATCCAATACACGATGATTTCATGGATAATAACCTTAAAGGTGAAAACATACTTTTTGGCAGCCGGAGCAATGATATCATATTCCTGTCTGAGCGCTCAACTCTCAGTGATAGAGATCAGAGGATTATTAGGCTGATGAAATATTTCCCGCAGGCAATAGTCAGGGGAAATGGCTGGCCCGGCGGGTACCTGGAAAACCTGAAAGAGCAGTACCTGCAAACAAAGATCGGCTGGAATTTTCATCATTCAACCGGACCAACAAACAGAAGAACATTTGAACTGCCGGCGCTGGGATTAATGCAGTTGTGCGACAATAAAAAGAATTTAGGCAAGATATATAAACTGGACAGTGAAGCCGTTGGATTTGACAGTATAGAAGAATGCATTGATAAAACAAGATATTATCTGGCTCATGATAACGAAAGACGTGAGATAGCTTATAATGGATGGAAAAGAACTATTGAAGAATTTACAATCGGAAAGTGGTGGGATAAAATAATTGAATATATAGAGCCGGGTTATAGAACTAAGAAAGGTGATAGAACAGATCAAGATGCTCAAGTTCGATTATCTGGTCTGCCTGCAACTTCAAATATGACAAAAGCTGATATGACTTCAGCCGGGCAGAAAAGCGATGTCAATAGAAAAAAAATTCTTTTAATAGCAGATGTCTCC
>JBLMZM010000350.1:0-9812 GCA_050258815.1 Ignavibacteriales bacterium | reverse complement strand
GGGACATTGCAGAATAGTGTACAGTAATGGATCGTATGGAGATTTTTATAGTGCAATGAATAGTGGGACACGCTGGGGAGCCATGTACTGATTTGATGCTTATGGTAAACGTGTATATTACAGATATAAACCATAACAAATTAATTGGGGTAATATATGGCTTTTTTAAGACTAAGAGCCGGTTTGCTTTCGTTTTTAACGCTTTTATTAATCACTGCAGATATGCAGCCTCAAATCATTAATAATCCGGACAGAAACTTTTTTAAGTCGTGGATTTATGAATCTTATTATAACGAAATAATTAATACCAGATCAATCTATAGGACATACAAGAATAATGGTTATCATTTCATAGGCTTTGTAAAAGAAAAAAAAGAGGTATTAATAACTACACAAACTGAAGGACAGACCTTTAAATATTTAGCCGAGTCAAAAAACAGGATAAAAGTCTTTAATTTGGATACAGGTGAATTTATTTGCTCAATGTCTTTAATTAATTACAAAAATAAAACCAAGCTTATTCTTACACAGGGGAAAGATACAACAGTATTTGTTCCCTTAAATAAAAGATACAATTCACCCGATTTATATTTAAATAACCAAATGTTTGTAAACGATCTGCTTTTTAGCGGCAATTATAAGGATGTAACGGGAAACAAATCATTTATCTTTAATTCTGATGGAAGTTTGTATGGCTTTGACAAATATAACTATTATCTGATACCATTGAGCGGTAGTGGAGTTCCTTTTAATTTTGATACAATATTACTGCAGGAACGGGAGGTTTTACCGAACAACAAGTTTGGTACAATTAAATCAAACCTCATACTGCACTGGACAAATAATAATGGGAATCTGATATTTTATAAGCTAAGTGAAAATACTCCGGATGGAGTAATCGCCGGGAAATATCTGGAATTAAAGAAAATGAATTGAAAGGAGCAACACAATACTGTATTGGTTGTAACCCTCTTGCGGAGCTGCAGACCGGCACATAAATGTCTTCTGTCAGCTCCGCCTCCTGTAAAACTTCAATAAACACTCTTAAAAAATACCGGTTAAATATTTTTCTGCGATTTAATCCAGGTTCACTTTAACTATTTCCTCGCCTCTGTTTTCATTACGGCTCATATCTTTTTTCTTTATTTCTGCACGGCAGTCAGGACAGTATTTCCATTCCGGTCTTATAGGATACTGGCACTGCTGGCAGAAGTTATTTGACAGGTCATAGCCGCAATGCGGGCAGTATGCCCTGGTTCCATTCAGCTCACCCTTGCATTCTGGGCAGGTGGATGATTTCAGTGTATTGGGCCTGGTTATCAGATATATTGTAAGGCCGAAGAACAATGAAATCAAAGTAAGAAACGCCCACATTCCTGGAGTTTTCACGTCCCTCTCCTGCGCATCCACATAAACCCAGGTCGGCAGAAGGAACCAAAGAAATATTAATGATATTACGAGCAGAACCGTTGATATAACCTGAATGGCTTTTATAAATTCGCTGCGTTGAAATCTGTGCTCATTATAATATTTTGCCTCATTTACCCTGTCATCAACCTTCATGAATAGTTTGCCGATCAGCTTACCGTTATCACCATAAACAGGAGTTGTAAAGATGGTTGTAACAGGCTGGATCAGAGACATATTCTCATCTCCCTTATAAAAACGCCAGCTGTTTTCTTCGTACCACCTGTCGGTCCTGTCAATTCTTTCAAACTGCGAAAAGTCGACCCTGTCTGCTTTATCTACCAGCCTTGTCAGGAAGTCGTTTCTGTCCCTGTAGAATTCATCGGATTTAATTCTATCTGTGTATTTATCAAAGGCGCTGTTTATCTTTTGAAAATCATCCGAAGGAACTCCAAATATAAAATCTCCGGTCATGGAAGATAGCCACAAATATTTTTTAGGCTGATCTGACTTCTGGTGTTCCACCATGTATTCCGCCTGAAGCTCGTTGACAAGGACCGGATCCGGCTGAACCGTTTTAATTTTAGCTGCAATCCCTTTTAAATACTTTGTATTCTGTTCCATGAATGAATTAATGTACTGTTTGAATTCATCCTTGTGGCTCTCATACTGCGCACTTCTTATAGGGATTAAAACAAGTAATACGGCAATAGAAACAACCGCAATTACAACTGCCGGGACAGAAAGTTTTCGTATGAATATTCTTTTGTTCATATTTTCTCCACATATAATTTATTTTTAATTAAAACTGTTTTGTTTCTCAGATTCCAGTAATAGGATTGGGGCCATTGCCAGGGTTATGAATGATCCTGCTAACAGAATGATTACGGCAGAAACACCAACGCTCCCAAGCGATTGTACAATCCAACTCTTCTCCACTGTATTCCAGAACGGCATTAATGTCAGCTGGACCTTTATAAAATACATTAGCAAGAATAAAAATATCTCCCCGAATGCTATCTGGAGAATCGGTACCAGCTCGACCCCCTTTTTAACTTTCTTCTGTTTTGGAACAGAGGTGGATACTTCGGAAAGAATTTTACCGAACAGGTCGTCCGCCGGTTTCTCTTCCGGAAGTATGGAAAGCATATCCATGGTCCCTTTCAGGGCTGCGAGATATTCCCTGCAGCTTTCACAGCCTGCAACATGCTCCCTTATCTCCGGATGCTCATTCTCATTCCCTTCCAGAAAGTAAAGGTCCAGTAAATAGTTTTTATTTTCGCAATACATATTATAGCTCCACTTTTTGCAAAATCTTCCTTAATTGACCCAATGCGTTATGAAACCGCGCTTTTAGAGTCCCTTCCGGGGTATTCGTAACCAGGGCTATCTCGGAAAACTTAAGTCTCTCATAATGTTTCAGAATGACAACTTCTTTCAGATAAGGATTAAGCTGTTCGAGGGCCCTTGCAATTGTATCTTTCAGCTCTGCATGTTCCAGGAAACAATCAGAAGGTTCCTGTTTGCTGGACATTTCGTCTGAACCCGTCACCTCTTCAAGGTCCACCTGCTGAAAGGTGTAGCGTTTCTTTGTCATCTCGTTACGCGTTAAATTTATGCTGATAGTGAATATCCACGCCTTAAATGTTCCTTTTAACGGATTAAAAGTATGGGATGCAAACCATGCCTTGGTAAAAGTTTCCTGAAGGAGGTCTTCCGATATTATACGGTCATTTGTATAGCGCAGAATAAAATTAAAGACACTTTTCCCATACCTGTCATATAAAGTCTTTAGGGCCAGGGTATTCCTTTCGGTTACCAGCGCCATTAACTCCTCATCGGAAAGTTTTGTCATATTTTTGTCAGTATTATCCATTTATATAGCTATACAGGCAAAAGCCGCAAATAGTTGTCTCCTTTAAAAAATATTTTACGGAATATATTCATTATAAGTATTTATTGCTCAGTATCATTTGGCCTATAATCGAAGTGAATTAAGAAATTTTCACACCAGTAAGGGCAAATTTCACTTGACATACCGTTCCCAGAACACTATTTTAATTCCTTATATTAAGGTATATGTGCAATTTTCGCCCGTTTTCGATGTAGCATACCCAGCGTGCCTTAATTTCTTCCGGATAACTCTTTCGATTCAATAAGTATAATTGTCTGTTCAGCGGCCGGCCCTCTGAACGGATATCATTGTAACCAAATACAGACTTTAGTCAATTATTTTAATCTATCAGAATCATACAGGGAATATCATATGAAAAAATTCTTTATTGTACTCCTGATCTTGTTTTCTTGCTTATCCTGCTCTGCAAGCGCCCAGACATATGCTGTGTCTGTAAAGGCCAGTACAATTGGCCTGCACCTGGAGGCATACAGATCCATAGGAACGGACTTCAATGTTCACCTTGGCGGATCTTTCTTCAGCTATGCCTACAATCAGTCGCCCGATCCAAAGGAAGACTATTCCCTTAATGCTGATCTTAAACTTAACTCATTTACTGCTCTTGTTGACTGGATGCCTTTTGAATCCTCATCATTCAGGATCTCAGGTGGCTTAAGTTACAACAACAACCAGCCTCAGGTAACTGCAATTCCCCAGATAACAAAGGTGATCGGCGGGGATGTATACAATAAAGACAACCTGGGCAATCTGGACGTCACACTGACATTCAACAAAATAGATCCTTATATAGGCATCGGAATCGGTAATCCAACCGGCGGTGAATCACGCTTCGGTGTTGTGTTTGATATGGGGGTCTTTTATCAGGGCAAACCCGGTGTGAAGCTCCATGCGGACGGACTCCTGTCACCCTCTGCTTCACCTGAACAGGAAGCCATAGTGCAGGAAAATATTAAATGGTTCCAGTGGTATCCTGTTGTCTCACTCGGCGTATCTTATAAATTCTGATTTCAAAGGAGAATATTAAATGAAAAAAAACATATACATCATACTTGCACTTTTCATGCTCACAATTACATCTGTCTTTGTTGTCAGCTGTGATATAAAGAGCCCAACCGAGGGCCTGGCTGTAATTGTTTCTACTATCGAAAGGCAGACTACGGTTACTGTAAATATTAGTAATCCTGAAGGCCTCAATGTGACCTCACCGGTTACGGTAAAATTCACGGGTCCTGACTCGTCAAAAGTAATTGACGAGGTAAATAAAAAGATTACTTCACTTACCACAAGTGACGGGAGCCTGATATTTGCAATCAAGGACGGAACGGTTATTTCTGAGGCTAGTCCTGTTAGACTGGTCCTTCAGTTAAGATCGGTCAACAAGGATTACCTGGATGTGGATTATCCGGTTACTATTAATGCTACCGGTTTTCAGAATTTTTACGTAAAAATGATAAAGAAGGCCGAACTTAAGGCTGCCGGCGTTGAGCAGATAACGAATGCGCCCACAACAGGAACAACGGACCCGACTACCGGTACCGTAACCACTCCTGTTAACATCAGCACTCCTACCGGTACAGTGGTTTCTATTCCGCAGGGTGCCGTCCTCAAGGATAACAGCGGAACCCCATTATCGGGCAAACTCACTGTTTCTGTAACTACATATTCTTCCCAGGCAACGGGCCTGCTGCCCGGAAGCACTGTTACAATGAAAAACAGTTCCTATGTTTCAGCGCTGGCCTTTTCATGCCAGGTGACGGACCAGAACGGCAGGACGGCTGCAACATTCGGAAATTCAAATTCAAGCATTGCCCTGCCCGTAGCAAACGTAACGAACCCCTCTACGGGGAAGCCTTTTGAGGCAGGCGACAAGGGCGAATTTTATTACCTGGATGCAAATGGGAATCCGAAGTCACTGGGCCAGGCAACAGTTCAGCTGGCAAAAGTATCAGGCAATAATTCAGCAGCTCTCTCTAAAACTTCAGCCGCAGTTCCCTTCTTTAACTTTTCACTGAGTGATTTCCAACAGTTATTAGGCGCTTATATTTATATGGGAATAACAAAGGAAAATCTGACCTATGCCTTTGATTTCGGCGCCAATTACAATCCCAATAATGTAAGACTTGAGCTGAAGCTTACTCCCCTGATTGGTTCTGTTATAAGATATCCGGTCACTACTCAGGCTGTGAGCTATAAAATGCCGCAGGCACTGCTAAATGCCGTTGTAACAATGGCAGGAAGTCCCGTAGAAGTATCTGCTGTTAAAAATATTCCGAGCTATACGAGCAAGAATGACCTTCCTGTAACTTATTCAGGCTTAAAATATTTCGATATATTTGTGCAGGGTAAGTGCCCCAATGACAATACAAAACTGATTAATCCGACTATCGCTGTCAGTGTTGCCAAAGGCGGCATTTCATATGGCACGATCAATCTGGTTAACGGCAGGGGCGGAATTTATCTGAAAGACGACGGCACTTATACCTTGTCAGCTACATACAACGGCAAGGATTATCCGACAACCGTTACAGTAAGCGGCCAAAACGTATCACTTAGCTCTAGCACAAACGTTGTGCCGATGCCTGATGCGGGTCCCGGCAAAGTACACTATTTTATTATGACAACCGAAGCGTGCGATTAATAAAAAGAGAAACTTCCTACAGGCCATGATGCTCAAAGCTCATGGCCTTTTTTTTGAAGGTCCTACAGTATTATTGCGGACAGGTATGGCTTAAGCTAAAGGGATTTTAATATGAAGTGTCTGACCAGTACCCACATGAACGCAACAACCAGGACAAAAATGAGGAAATATATTCCTACCCACCGCTGTTTGTTTATATCCACATGTCCTCCACTGATTATAACCTGATAATCTGAGTTATAATTACGCTTATAAAACAGGAGCTAATAATAAGATAGCGCTTAGTTTTACAATTTCAAGGGGATTTGATAAAGACACACTGATACTGATACCAACACTGTTTTAACATCGGCAGTGATAATGAGTAACCGGTTTCCTTTATTATCATAAAATGATTAAGCTTGAAATAATTCTTGCTTTCGTTTTTGTTTTTCCCAATATTTCGAAGACCATTTTTCAGTCGACTCAATCACTAGCAGTTACGAGGGGGAATTATGAAAAAAACTGCGTTCTTTTTATTTGCACTCTTTTCAGTATGCTTAACGGCTAATATGTTTGCTCAGGAAGTCCGCCAGAATTTTGTCCTGGTAAATAAGACGTGTATAGATATTCACGCTGTTTTTGTTACTCCGCATTCATCTGCCGACTGGGGAGAAAATGTTCTCGGTAAAGATGTTATGGAAAAGGATGATGAATGGGAAATCCAGTTCCAACCTAAGGAAAAATCGTGTAAATGGGATCTGAGGATTGAGGATAAAGATGGCAACTACGTTGAATGGGAAAGTATCGACCTTTGTGAGTATGGGAAAATTACAATTTACTACGACGGCAAGAAAGCTTCAGCAACTTTCGAATAAGCTTCTGTATTCTGGTTTTAAGTATTGAACGGTTCTGTTAACAAAGAGCCCCGGCTGTATATCTGCCGGGGCTCTTTGCCATCGGTTTAGCACTTTCCATTAAATCTGTTTATCTTTCTCTTTGAGTTTTAATTATTTAAAAGAAAATAGCAGGTGATAATAATGCGCGTTCCAACTTCCCTCATGTTTTTGCTTCTTTCACTCTTGCTCTGTACAGATGCAGTATTCTCACAGGATAATACATTGACTCAGGTATCCACTATTAATGCTTTGATGGAAGGAGCCTACGATGGCAGTATTTCAGTTGCAGAACTGAAGAAATCGGGTGACTTCGGTCTGGGTACATTCGATGCGCTGGACGGCGAAATGGTAATTACTTTGGGCAGCTGTTATAAAATTAAATCTGATGGAAATATTGAAATACCTGAGGATACGGAAAAAATCCCATTCGCTTCTGTGGCAGTTTTTCATCCTGAAGTTCATCATATTATATCAGATGAAACCGACCTGAAGGGGATCGAAAAAACCATTGATGAACTCATGCCCGGCAAAAACATTTTGTGCGCGGTTAAAATTACGGGCAGGTTTAAGGTACTGACCGCAAGGAGTGTTCCCAAACAAAAGAGGCCATACACTCCCCTGCTTGAGGTAGTAAAGAATCAGTCAGAATTCAAATTTGAAAACGTTGAAGGTACAATTATAGGTTTCAAGTGCCCGGGCTTTCTGAAAGGCCTGAACGTACCCGGCTATCATTTCCATTTTATTTCTGATGACAGGAAATCGGGCGGACACGTACTGAATTTTGTAGTTACCGGGGCCGGGCTGCAGATAGAGAGGCTGTCAGCTTTCAGAATGCTAATGCCCCAGGACGATACATTCCTTAACATGAACCTGGAGTCCAATAAAGAACAGGAAATTAATAAAGTCGAGAAATAGAATATATGCCTGACCAGGCAGCTTAAAACTGCATTGCTTAAGTATGGATATCAGAAAGTTATTTTTCAAAATATAAAAAGAGGAATACGCCATGAGAGTCACTACCGGAAAGCTCCTTTCTTCCTTTCTGTTTCTCCTCTTGATTTTTTTCATTTCCTGTAAAGATGAAACCGTAACCCCTGCGCAGCCCAATAGTCCCGTTATTAACACATCATCTCCCACCCCGCTGGAAGTGCTGCATGGGGATTTGATTACACTGAGAGGGCAATACTTTGGCGAAAACAGAGCCGCAGATGGAGGTGTTTTCTTTAAATCGGCAAATGATGTTTTTCCTGAAAAATCGGCATATGAGTATATTTCATGGAGCGACACTATGATACAGCTGAAAGTCCCGGATACCATTTCAGGCGGGTCGTTATACGTAAAAATCAGAGCAAATGACGGAACTGCACTTAGCTCAAACAACCTGAACTATACGATGAGGACAAAAGTTAAACTCTCAGGAAAGGTCACCGGCCAGGATGGCAATGGCCTGCCTGGGGTTGCAATCAGCGTTTCTGACAGCGGAAGGACTATAATGACAGATCAGAATGGAATCTATATCGTGCATAACGTAGCACTCAATTCAGCCATTACGATTAAAGCATCAATGACCGACTGTTCCTTTGAGCCCTCAGAATACACCATAACAGCACAAAAGGATGAAACGGGACTCGATTTCAAGGGTACTATGTACTCCAGTATTTCAGGCTATATCAGACTTGCTGGCGGAACTCCTGTTGAGGGAGTTGCTCTCAGCTATGGAACAAACAAGGTTTATACTGATCAGACCGGGAAATATACACTCAATTATATTCCTGTTGGAACTGAAGTCATATTAAATCCGGTAAAGGCATTCTACACATTCGGAGATCCGAAGAGCGTAATGGTTGTAAGAGGCGGTAAAGAAGACATTAACTTTACAGCCAGAAGAACTGACGGATTGACAATAACAACGGAATATGACGGGAATATGACTTTCTATAGCCTAAGTAAATACAGGGCGATAATAGTTAAAATTCCTCAAATATCAGATTATATTATGCAGACTGATTTAAATAGCATTAAGAATGTTACTTATATCGGGAAAAATGGGGATTACCGCCTGGTTGTAAATGCATCATATTATGACTTTGATACGCAAACGAAGGTCTTTTCACACGCAGGATACCTTAAATTGAATAATAAGGAAATAGGAATAACAAAACCCAATGATATGCAGATACAAAGCTTGCTAGCCTATAATACTAAGGAAAATAAGGCAAAAATCTTTGATCTGAAGGATCTGGATCAGACAGGCAGCTATGACCTGGTATTTCAGACAGGCCCTCAGATAGTGCGGAATAATGAGCTCGACTCAATTGCCATTAAAAATTCCCTGAATGGCGCAGTACCAAATTTCAGGACAGCCTTTGCTACGGTAGATAACAAGGACCTTTACGTAATTATTACCAGGGAAACGGCTACATTCTACCAGATGGGACATTTACTGCTGGATTCCGGAATATTCTATAAAGGAGAACTTAATGCCGTAGGTTTTGATGGGGGCCCCTCAACCATATTATACGTAAAGGATCATGACGACCTGGGCTGGAGGATTATAAGCTCGGTTCCATTTTGTCTTGGGGTTAAATAGATAAGAGGCCTGCAGCCACTCGAAGTGCTTAGTGCCTGGTGATTAGTTCTTTTAACTAAGCACCAGGCACTAACAGCATTTTCATAAATGGGTTACGGACTATTTTTAATTGTATTCAGGCTATTTCAGAAGCAGTGTCCTGACCGTCTTGCTGCTGTTCCCGTTTACTACGTGAATGAAATAATTGCCCGAGGGCAGTCCTGCTGCATTCCACCTGAACAGATATGCACCGGCAGCCATCATTCCGTCGTGTATTCTCTCAATCTCACGCCCGGTTATATCATAAACTGTTATTCTGGTGTACCCGGTCTGCGGCGCCACTATACTTATGACAGTCTTCAAATTAAAGGGATTAGGATAGTTTATTACGCTCAGATCTCCCAT
>JBLMZM010000349.1:0-2929 GCA_050258815.1 Ignavibacteriales bacterium | reverse complement strand
GATAGATAGCGGATCCTTCCAGTACCTGGTAGATTTCAGTGTAAGAAACATCTGCCTTCGGATGGTAATGCCCTGGCAGTCTTTACGTACTCTTTTCCAAGCTTTGCCGGCGGAATGACAGTAATATCATATCATACCTTAACCCAAACTCCCTCATGTGCCTGAGTTCCTCTTCATTCCGCGCAAGTTTCCTGTACATGTAATATATCTCGAAATTCTCAGCCGTTTCAAGCCATTCTTTGTCAGCAATGACCTCTTTCATATCGTAAAGTGTTCTTACGTCAGGAGCGTGGACGGTTTCTACAATAATTAATGGTTCCATATTTTGTCCTTAGTGAAGTTAAAAAGTAAATTGTAGTGTAATTTTGAGAAATTTCAATTTGTAATTAATTTCAGAAAGTTATTTTTTCGAGTGAAGTTAAAAAGTTTTTGTGCAACTGAAACAAAAACAGGATTATAATTAAGAAAAAGAGAATTAAAAAAAACATGATGGTGCGACAATGAAAACAAACCAAATAATTTAAATAATTGGAGGTGTAATTCATTAAAAAATGAGACAGTTAGAGGAAATTAGAGTTATTAAATTATGATCCGATATAAAAAGATAGTTAAAAAGTAGAAGAGATAGGATCTAAATTATTTTATAAAAATATACAGGATTGTGTAATATGGAAGAAAGTAGAGAAAGAAGATCAGTATTTGAAAATAAAACAATCTTATTGACTGGAGGTACTGGATCATTTGGGAATAAATTTACAGAAATTATCCTCAAAAATAATCCAAAAAGCCTCAGGATATATTCAAGAGGGGAATATAACCAATATTTAATGGATCAAAAGTTCAAAAATGAAAATATTAGATTTCTGATAGGTGATGTAAGAGATCGTGACAGACTCTATCGAGCGATGAATGGGGTGGACATTGTAGTTCACGCCGCTGCTTTAAAGCAAGTTCCTGCTTGTGAGTATAACCCTATAGAAGCTGTAAGAACAAATATTGATGGCGCCATAAACATAATTGATGCTTCTATCGATAACTCTGTAGAGAAGGTAATGGCGATTAGTACAGATAAGGCAGTACATCCTGTTAATCTTTATGGAGCAACGAAAATGGTAGCTGAAAAGCTGTTTATTCAAGGAAACACGTACACTGGCAAAAGGAAAACAAGATTCAGCTGCGTAAGATATGGGAATGTCATTGGTAGCCGAGGTAGTGTTATTCCTCTTTTCAAAGAGCAGATAAAAGAAGGTGTTTTGACAATCACCGATGAAAGAATGACACGTTTTTGGTTAACTCTAAATCAGGGAGTAAACTTCGTCCTTAATTCAATCGAAAAAATGCACGGTGGAGAAATCTTCATCCCGAAAATACCCAGTATGAAGATGGTTGATCTTGCGGAGGCTATTGCTCCTGAAGCAAAAAAGGAATTTGTGGGAATAAGACCCGGTGAAAAGCTTCACGAAATTATGATCACTGAAGATGAGGCAAGACATACAAAAGAGTTTTCTGATTATTTTATTATTGAGCCGGAGTTTGCATTCTGGGATAAAGAAAACCATGTGGATGGTAAATCTCTTCCAGAAGGTTACAGATATTCAAGTAATATCAACGATAGATGGCTTACCAAAGAAGAACTCAAGAAAATGTGCTGATTAGAATGCTCTTCAAGAAATTATCACGAACTAAACATACTAGAGGAGATGGGTGGCTCTCCGAACTTGTCTCAATGAATTATGACGACGAACCTTTTAACTCCATACATACTTATCTTGTGTCGATTAACCCTGGAATGGTCAGAGCTAATCACTATCACAAAATGAAAGAAGAATGGATTGCACCGACTTCTGGAAAGATAGAGCTGCATCTGGAAAATATAATATCAGGAGAAAAAGATAAATTGATTATGGATACACATACCAAAGAATATGAAATAATACACATCCCACCTTTTGTAGCTCATGCACTAAAAAATAACTTGAAAAAAGAAGCGAGCTTGATAGTTTTCAGTAGAAACCCAGAAGATAAGGAAGATACTATTCCCTACGAGGTTTTCAGATGATTCCCTATGGGCGTCAATGGATTGGCCAAGACGATATTGAAGAGGTTTTGGAAGTATTGAGTAGCGATTTTCTGACCACAGGCCCGAAAGTTGGGGAGTTTGAAAGTGCACTCTGCAAATATGTAGGATGTAGGCATGCGGTAGCAGTAAACAGTGGAACAAGTGCCCTAGATGTCGCCGTAGGAGCGCTGAATATTCCGGAAGGAGCTGAAGTTATAACCACACCTTTTACGTTTGCAGCTACCAGCAATTCGCTCCTTTATAACTATCTTAAGCCAGTATTTGCAGACATACAAAAAGACACTCGGAATATCGATCCCGAAGATATCCAACGCAAAATCACCCCAAAAACAAAAGCCATAGTCTACGTTGACTATGCTGGGCATCCATGTGATATTAAGGAGATTAGGAAGATAGCAGAAGAATACGATCTTTACCTCATTGAAGACGCCTGTCATGCCCTCGGAGCCAGTTATTATGGGAAAAAGATCGGGAATTTTGCTGACATTACAGTGTTCAGTTTTCATCCAGTTAAGCCGATTACCACTGGAGAAGGAGGCGCTGTGGTTACAAATAACTCCGAAATTGCAGAAAGAGTAAGGCTCCTCCACAGTCATGGAATTGATAGAAGTGCAATCGAGAGATATGGCCCCGATGCAGGCTGGGCTTATGACATGAGAATGCTTGGAAGAAATTACCGAATGACAGATATTCAGGCAGCTTTGGGAATTTCTCAGCTGAAGAAGCTCGATACATTCATCGAAAAGCGCCAGAAGATTGCAGAGCTTTACAATGAGTTACTTAGAGACTGTGAATTTGTGGAAATCCCTGAAACAAAAGAGGGTTTAAAACACGGATGGCATATATATA
>JBLMZM010000348.1:0-24648 GCA_050258815.1 Ignavibacteriales bacterium | reverse complement strand
GAATTATCCCGATTGTCCAGGCACTGCTTGAAAAAGGAGCCTCACTGGGAACGGTTCTGGCATTTATGATGTCGGTTATTGGCCTTTCGCTGCCTGAGACAATAATCCTTAAAAAGGTATTAAAGCTTCCTCTGATTTTCATTTTTGTCGGAGTAGTTGCTTCGGGTATCGTCATTGTCGGTTATATATTTAATCTTATTTATTAAAAGCATTTGAGGTATAAAATGGTAGTTAAAATTCTGGGTACTGGTTGTGCCAGATGCAAAAATCTTGAAACAAAAGTTAAAGAAGTGGCTTCAGCAAATAACATCTCTGCAGAATTTGTTAAAGTAACAGAAATTCCTGAGATAATGAAATATGGTATTCTGATGACCCCCGGTCTGGTGGTAAATGAAAAAGTCGTCAGCAGCGGGATAATCCCAAAAGACGAGCAGATTCTTCAATGGTTAATGCAGGCGTAGGGGAGATGACCATGAAAAAATATGCCCTGTTATTTGCAGTATTCTTTGCCTGTATAATGACATTCGCTCAAAGCAAAGATAAAAAGTCAGATTCTGAGAATAAAGCAAAGATCATATTTGTTGAGCTTGGATCGGTTAGCTGTATTCCCTGCAGGCAGATGCAGCCAATTATGAAATCTGTTGAAAAAAAGTACGGCACTCAGATAAAGGTTATTTTCTATGACGTATGGAAAAAGGACCAGAAGCAGTATGCCTCACAATATGGCATTAAGCTCATTCCCACTCAGGTGTTCCTTGATGAAAATGGTAAAGAGATCATGAGGCATGAAGGGTATTATGCAGAAAAGGAAATTGATAAATTTCTTCAGTCGAAAGGCTTAAAAGTCCTGAACTAAACTAACACTAATCTTCCGGGTTAATATGCTGAATGAAGTCTTTTCCGAATTAAGCTCGGCTTTGTATGGCAACATTTATATAGCCGCTCTGGCATCCTTTTCATGGGGGATGCTTAGCATACTCTTAAGTCCCTGCCATTTATCCAGCATCCCACTGGTCATTGGTTATATAAGCTGTCAGGGCAATATTACTGTCCGCAGAACATTCTATATATCTCTGACCTTTTCATTAGGGATATTAATCACAATTGCATTGATTGGTATAGTAACCTGGTCGCTTGGCAGGCTGATGGGTGATATTGGAAGTCTGGGCAACTACCTTGTAGCCGTTGTATTCTTCGTAATGGGTTTTTATCTGCTTGATCTGATAAAACTGCCATGGAATGGCTTAGGCGTTAGCTCAACTAAATACAAGGGCCTGACGGCTGCTTTTCTGCTGGGATTATTATTTGGTATTGGTCTGGGGCCATGTACCTTTGCATTTATGGCCCCGGTACTTGGCGTAGTGTTTCAGACTGCCGCCCAGAACAGTGTTTTGCCGGTTGCACTGCTTACAGCATTTGCAGCAGGCCATTGTTTTGTAATTGCCGGAGCCGGAACTATCAGCCGCTGGGTTCAGAGGTATCTGAACTGGAGTGACCGTTCAAGGCTGATACTTTATACAAAAAAGGTATGCGGTGCGCTTGTAATTTTAGGTGGTATATATATTATTCTTAATCAGTAAAGCCATCGGAGGTAAAATTTACAAACATATTTGCCTGGCAGAATATAACCTAGTGAGTAATACCTTTGTCCATTGTTATATTACCACTTTTGTTTTATAGACAATATAATTATCTTACAAGAAAAGTTATTGCTGTCCTGATAAGTCCCGGGAATGAGAATCTTAATAAATCTGCACTATCATACAGAATCATCAAAAAAGGTATTATCATGAGAAGCAAATTATTTGATAGTACAAAGGGTATTACCGGCATCCACGCTTATACAATTTTTGGGAAGGATATCATATGTCCTAACTGCGAAAATAATCAGTTTGCACAGGGGAAAGCGCTGCTTAATACTCCGGGGATGACCTTTTTCAACCTGGATTGGGCTAACAAAACAGCTGTAATCCTGATATGCTCGAGATGCCAGAGTATTCAGTGGTTTTTAAAGGAACCAGATCTTAAACCCGATTGATAAAAATATAGTAATATTAAAGGAGGCCATACCATGAAAATGAAAGAATTGGTATATGACTTTGCTATGACTTTCTCCATTGCATTTATTGTAAGCCTCATCGTGACCTTTATTTATAATTACCTGGTTCATAACATAAGTACCATGGATTTTTCGAATTCCTTTCGCATGGCGTTCATCTTTGGCATTGTTTTTCCATGGCTCCATTACCGTGATAGAAAACGGGCGGGGTAGACCCGTCGTCACCTATTTAATGACTTGTAATAGACTATTGCTCTTGATATGTTGATTTTGAAAATGTACCGCACCATTGAGTAAAGATTGGGCCTGATTCTTTAATGTTCATAATACTAGGAGGCATTATGAATACTTATCAGAAAGAGAGGACTAGACTTCTGCTGCAGTTGGTTGATGACCTTGAAACCGCCATTTCCCCAATGACCTACATGCCAAACGTAAACAAAGACGAGGAGAGAGAATATCTGCTTGATTCAGTAAGAAGACACAAACCAAGCGAACTCGACAGGGAATACGGTGTCATTCCCCCGAACCAGGATATTAAGATCAGAGAAGCCCTAAGCAAATGTATGACAGAATTCAACAACTACATTTCTGATGAAGTAGTCAAGGGGGAAACGAAACTGCAACTGGATTCTATGAATATGCTCCTTAAAGAAATATCAGCAACTCCTGTAGAAGAAATCATAAAAGAGCAGTCAGAAATTGTACGGAGTATTGAAGACCGGATTTACAGTGAATTGCTGGCTCTTCTCGATGAGGAAGGGTAAAAGTCATTCCTTAACAAAAAGCCCGGCATATACCGGGCTTTACATCCTTCTTTTGCTTAATTATTACTATGCCTACTTGAGTAAGATCATCTTTTTGGAATCAGTGAATTTATCCGAAGTAATCTTGTAAATATAAACTCCTGACGCCAGGTTTCCGGCATTCCATGGGAATTTGTAATTGCCGGCTTTCAGCTCTCCACGGTATAATACTGCTACTTCTCTTCCAACAGCATCATATACTGTTAAAGTTATATTTGTATTTTCCGGAGCAGAGAAGTTTATTGTCGTAACCGGGTTAAACGGGTTTGGATAGTTCTGAGCAAGCAAATAGGTAGCTGGTATGAGGTTATTCACCTGTTCAACACCAGTCAGTACCCCAAGTGAAGCCTGAAGAATGGCAACGGCATACTTTGCGTTATGAACACCCAGACTCCTGTCGTTTTTTACAAAATAATAATCCCAGATTGGACCCAGATTCTTCGGATATTTGGGGTCACTCTTTACCTTCTGAGAATCTGCGGCCATAGTTACAACCTCTCCGGTTGAATCCTTAGGCAGGATAGTTTTTAGTTTATCAAGGAGTCCCTGAATTTCTGCCTGAGTGCCTTCAATCTTACCATCACCATCGTAATCACTTGAAGCTTTTACATCCTCAAATGAAGTGGTAACGGTAGGGTGACAAGGCTTGCAAACGTAAGTCCGGTCATTTCCTTTATCATCAGTCATAGCCATCAGATGCCATGATTCCCTTCCCGGATTTGCCGTTGTATCAGGAATTGCGGCCATATGGCAGGTAACGCAGGCGTTTGGCAGGGACTGATGAGTACCCTGTCCCGTAACCTTCAGGTTGTATTCGTATGCATTTGCACCCAGAAACATATCTGCTGCCGGGTTATAGTGCGGGTAGAAACGGTCAGCAAATTTTGTTTGCTGGGCAGTTACTCTCTTGAGTGAGTTCTCACGTCCGCGGTGGCAGTTCATGCAAAGTAAACCCTTGCCGCCCACAAAATTCGGGTTGCTGGCCGGTACATATCCATTAGCAAGTGAGTCAAGTGTAAGTACTCTTATGCTTGTATTTGCACTTATATGCGGATCGTGGCAGGTAGCGCAGGAAATTGATGGGAAAGTATCCGTCGCCGGATCATATCCCGGATTTGCTTTGTTCTTTGCAAATTTTACAAAAGCTGCCCCGCTGTGGCACGGATAACATTCCTTGCGAGGTGAGGCAATATTGCTTAAGGGCAGGGTGGCATGATTTGAAAGTGCCCATAATCTTCCGACCTGATATCTCGGCGGAGTATCGTGACATTGGTTACAGACTCCAGCCTTCAGTGAGACGGCAACTTTTGTAGGATCTGCAGTATTTGCATGATCATTTGCCGGGCCATGGCATTCCTCACAACCAATATTTGCAACACGTTCAACAGTTGGATAACTGGTTCTGAGCAGTACCCATCTGGTTGAATCACCCTGTGGAATCCTGATTGTGCTGTCTGAAGCGTAGACAGCAGGTTTATACCATGTGGTATCCCATCCGGTTATCCTTGCCAGGTAACCGTAGTTCCCATTATTCTTACTCGGTTCCCAACCGGTAGTGTGGCATTTTACACAGAATGAACCATACAGGCCATTCCCATTACTAACTGCCAGGTTACCCGTAATGCCGCGTTTGTACATTGTGGCATGACTGGAAGTACTCCACTGGCTAAATTTATCTTTTGTCTTGGCAGTCTGATGGCAGGGTGCACATGATTGAGTGAGAGTAAGCCCCCTGTATGTGCTGACAAAAATAACCTGCGTCAGAGTTTTTGCTCCAACTGTAACTGAAACAGTATAACTGCCCGTTGAATCCGGTGTAAATGAATTACCTCTGCTTCCTGTAGAATCAAGGACTGCATTAGAAGAAGGTGGCTTTTGGGTCAATGCCCAGGAGTATGTGACACCGCTGCCTGCAGTATCTGCTGATAAGTATACCTTTTTACCTTTCGCAACTACCGGCAATCCGCTTGAGACAGGCCACGTCTGGGCTGTAGCAGGATTCAGACCCAGGCTACCGGGGGACACTGCTTCTATTTTCAATGTAAATGGATTGGTCTGTGCTTGAATCATCTGGTCTTGAACCGAAAGGAACAGAACGGTAATCAAAAGGAAAAGAGACATTAGTATCTTATTCTTAGCCATAACTACCTCCCTATTTAATTGAAATAAAAATTACAAGTCACAAGAAGGATATTAATCGATAATAAATTCTATTTGCCAATAAAATCAATCCATTTAGAAGTGCTATTTAAAATGACCTGTTTTTCTCAAGAGGGAAGCGATAAGAATAATTGGGATCCTTAAAGGGAAGAGGGAAATTAATGAGGGCAAACAACACAATTGCAAAGGATGCACGGCCGGATTAACTGCCATGCATCCTGCAATCTTAATAGGAAGCTGCTTATTAAACAGCAAACCAAAGTTCAAAAATAATTATTCCACCTCTAATTCTTCGTCATTCATCCAGCCAAAGACTTCAAAGAGCTTCAAAGAAAGGCTGATGACAATTGAAAGCACTGTTGCCAGGGCCATACCGGCAAGAGTAACTGAGCCGAATTTTATCTGAGCACCGCTCAGGCCGATCACCAGGACAAATGCCGTTAGAATAAGATTTTTTGGTTTACTGTAATCTACTTTTTGTTCAACCAGCATCCTTATACCTGAAGCGGCAATTACTCCAAACAGCATGAGGGAGATACCGCCCATTACCGGAAGGGGAATGGTCTGAATTGCGGCTGACAGCTTACCGAAAAATGAGATGACGATAGAAATTACAGCTGCTCCGCCAATTACCCAAACACTATATACCCTGGTAATTGCAAGAACCCCAATATTTTCACCATAAGTTGTAGTTGGAACGGAACCTGCAAACCCTGATATGAAAGTCGATATACCGTCACCCATGAGTGACCGGTGTAAACCGGGATCACGTGCCAGGTCCTTACCTACAATATTACCAGTTACAATCAGATGTCCTATGTGTTCTGCAATCACAACCAAGGAAGCAGGAACAATAATTATTATTGCAGATAAATTAAATTCGGGCGTATAAAAAGTGGGCAAAGAAAACCATGGGGCATTATTAATGGCGTCAAAGTTAACTATACCCATGAACAGGGAAGCTAAATATCCTGCCACAACCCCAACAAGAATAGGAATGATTTTAAGGAATCCCCTGAAGGCAACCGATCCGATCATTACAACCGCAAGTGTGAAAATGGAAACGGTAATTGCTTTCGGATCCAGCGGCTGATTGTTTTTTGACACCAGGCCCGCCATATTAGCGGCAACAGGCGCCAGCTCTAATCCTATAATGGCTACAATGGCCCCCATTGCAGAAGGAGGGAAAACCACGTGTATCCAGTCTGTACCCAAATATTTGAACAGTAACGCCACAACAATAAAGATCAGGCCCGATACAATAAAACCGCTGAGGGCCGCATTATAACTGTAGTTGGTCATTACCAGGAATACCGGCGACAGGAATGCAAAGCTGGAGCCCAGAAATGCGGGTACTTTGCCTTTGCAGATAAATATATATAATAAAGTACCAATACCGTTCATTAAAAGAACCGTTGACGGGTTGATCTTAAAAAGAATCGGGACCAGTATTGAAGCACCGAACATTGCAAAGAGATGCTGAAAGCTTAATGGGATACTTTTTGCAAGCGGCGGCCTTTCTGTTACATCGATTGTTCTATTAGTCATTTAATTCCCATTTATTATTAAATAAAAAGAAAGGGCTTTAAAGCCCTTTCATCTCTGTGCTAAAATAAGTGAAGCAATTGCAAATACGTCTATAATCAGAAGCATTGGTGATACTTCTTCTTTCTTTCCAAGTAATAACTTAATTATTGTCCAGCTTAAAAATCCCCATACAATTCCTTCAGTAATTGAATAAGTAAAAGGAATAAGGATCAATGCAAGAAATGCAGGGATTGCATCGTCAAATTTGGACCAGTTAATTTTAAGCACAGGCTTCATCATGAACACACCAACAAGTACTAATGCAGGTGAAGTTGCAATTGATGGAACTATTGAAAGCAGAGGAGAAATAAACATGAATGGAATGAAAAGGAGTCCTGCAACAACTGCCGTCATACCGGTTCTTCCTCCTTCTTCCACGCCCGTAGCGGATTCAATATAAGCAGTACCTGCACTTGAACCAACTAATCCTGCCAATGAGGTTGCTACTGCGTCAACAATAAGCGATTCCTTTACATTTCTTGGCTCCCCGTTTTCATCAATCAGGTCAGCAGCTTCTGCAACACCGACAAAAGTTGAAAGACTGTCGAACATGTCAGTAAATAAAAATGCAAATGTAATAGGCCAGATTGCGAACTGCAGGGATCCGATGAGATCAAGCTTGCCGATCAGACTGAAGTCAGGAGCTCCGAATATTCCTTTCCAGGTTACCAGGGTAGGTACCCCGAAATTTATTGCAGAAGCATCACCATAAAATCTGCCGATTGGGATTGATAAGATAGTCGTAAGCACAATACCGATGATCAGGGCACCTTTTACCCGTTTAATCACCAGTACTGCCGTAAACAGCATACCGATAAGGAATGTAATAGTTACGGGATCCAGGTGACCGATTCCAACTATAGTTGCCGGGTTGGAAACTATAAATTTTGCGTTTACAAGACCGATCAGAGCAATGAATAACCCTATACCAACAGATACTGCATAACGGATCTGCTTCGGAATTGCTTTTACAATGTATGTGCGTATATTAAATATTGAAAGCAGCATGAAGGCAACACCAGCCCAGAATACCGATCCCAAGGCAGTTTCCCATTTTACACCCATTCCCAATACCACTGAAAAGGTAAAGAAGGCGTTCAACCCCATACCCGGAGCCACCAGGATCGGGTTTTTAGCGTATAAACCCATCATCAGTGTACAGAAGGCACAAACAATAACAGTTGCCGTAAGTACCGCATTGAACGGCATACCTGTCTTGCTGATTATTGCTGGATTTACAACAATAATATACATTGCTGAAAGAAAGGTGGTAATTCCCGCAAGAATCTCCGTCTTCATGTCAGTCCGGTTCTTGTCAAAATCGAAGTATTTACTAACCATGATTATTTCCTGTATTAGTGATTAAAAATTCCATTTTGCTGCAATTGTCGGATTTACCTGAACACTGTTTTTGAGCGGAATAAAGTTGTTGCTGATCTCAACTTCACTACCTACAGAAAGATGATTCCAAACATTATACCAGAGCTGTGGTTCAGTAAGTAATACTACCTGATTTTTTCCGGCCTGCTTTGTTGACCATACATCCATGAAACCGGTGAATGTCAGTTTACCTTCAAAGAATGGGACAAACCATGTTGTCGTAATCTGAGCATTGGCTTTTGATTCTGAAAGATAATCAGCCCTGTACAAAAAGTCTGTATTTAACGTAACAAATCCAAGGTTAATGGGATAGCTTAAACCTGCAAGCCATACATGGCCCAGAGGAAAATCCATGTTGATATCTTTATTGTAAATCATTCCATCGTTGTACTGTACCGTAGCCGAAAGTCCCTTTACAAAAGGAAGACTAACATACCTGGCAATTTCCCAGTATGCCAATGAAACACTCTTATTTCCGCCTCTGTTATAATCCATATCTACGAAAAAGAAAGTAGAACCATATTCGTCCGGTTTGAACATTTCAATTGTTGAAGTAAAATACTTCCTGTCTTTCCCCATATCATAATGTAACTGTAAATTCTGACTGAATGCTGAGCTTACCAACGTAAAAAAAACGGCCAATAATAATAATTTTTTCATCTTAAGATCTTTCTCCTGATAAATTGTTAAAATTGTCGAAACTAATTTCATTAAACCTAAACCGAATGCTTGAAATTCAAAAGAATTCAAGTACTCTTTTAAAAACCGTTCAAAAATAAATGATTTGGATTTAAAAAACAAAATTAATAAGGAGAAAACCATTATAAAATAAGGTGTGAGACTTAAAAAAGCGCTATAAGTAAGGTAAAGCCGCTTAAAATACTTAATAATATTGTGCCGGAAGGCTTTTACACATGATCATAATCCCTGAAAGCCCCGGAAAACGATCCTTATCATGGCAGCTTTCAGGGAGGATAAGAGGACTTACTTCCCGAGTGAGGTTTTTATTCCTTCATTATAACCGGTGGGTTTAATATTAAAGCATTTATCGAATTTTGTGCTGTCGAAAAGGTATTCATATTCATTCTGGTAGCCCATTTCTTTAAGTTCTCTGACCGTTTGATTAAAAAGACCCGCAAGCTGCAGCTGCCATTCTTTAAGAACCGAATACGCAGGTTTTACATTCAGTAGTCCGGCTATTAATTCAATGTATTGTTTCCCTGTAAGTGCATTGGGATCAGTCGGCAGGTGCCACGTCTGATTATATGCATCGGGTGTATTGCCCAGCAGCGCCGTTGCGGCTGCTGCATCCGGCGTATATGTGAATGAATGTTTTACCTTATCATTTATCAGCCATGAAGCTTTTTTCCCACTCTTGAGCCTGTCAATAATCAACAGATTAAAGACGGAGGTCCCTGCACCTGGACCATAAAAATCGGCCGACCTGACGATCATAGCTTCTAAATTCTTCTTGCTGTATTCCTCAATAAGTCTGCCGGCGATAGCCGCACGAACTTCACCTTTTTTGCTGCAGGGATTAAACGGAGTATTTTCCGTCATCCAGCCGTCAACCTTTCCATACATATAAACATTGTCAAAGAAAACCAGCCGTGCTCTGTATCTTTTGCATGCTTCCAGCACATTTTCCATAATCAGGGGCCATTGGATTCTCCATACACTGATGTCATATGGCAGTCCGGCCAGCAGGTAAACAATATCAGAACCCCTTACCGCCTGCAGTGTCTCATCCGGTTTAGTAAGATCTGCCGCCAGCAGCTGATCATCAGGATTGATTTTTTGTGGTTTTCTGCTGACGAGTCTGACCGGTCCCGGGTATTTCTTAAGTTCAGCTGCCAGCTCCCGGCCTATTACTCCGCCTGCTCCCAGAATAGTCTGCATCCTTACCTCCTTTGTCCCTGCCGGGACTAAGTGTTTACGGTTCAATAAAAGTAGCTTGATATAATATAATTAAATATTTACAGTAAAGAATAGATATATCTTAAAGAAAAGGAGGAATCATGGCGGGCAAGAACACGGCTGCTTTTGGAATATATAATACACGTCTGGCGGTGGAGAATGCAGTAGAATCATTAAAAACTGCGGGTTTCAGGAATACAGATATTTCTGTTCTGATGCAGGATAATGAAGGATCAAAAGATTTTGCAATGGAAAAGGGTACTAAGGCTCCGGAAGGTGCGGCAGCAGGCGCCGGAACAGGAGCTGTAATCGGCGGAGCGCTGGGATGGCTTGCCGGTATCGGAGCCCTGGCCATTCCGGGAATCGGGCCCTTTATTGCCGCGGGTCCGATCGTAGCTGCACTCGCGGGGGCAGGAGCCGTTGGAGCCCTGGGCGGCATTGCCGGATCGCTTATCGGGATGGGTATCCCCGAGTATGAGGCAAAAAGATACGACGGCAGAATAAAAAAAGGTGGAATACTGCTCTCTGTACATTGTGATGATTCGGAGTGGACCAGAAGGGCAAAGGACATACTGGCACAGACGGGGGCTGAAGAAATATCCTCAGTAGGGGAAGCGGCAGGGGATTATAACGCCGACTCACCACCCGTCAACAGGAATCTTTAACCCGGTATTAATCCGGAATCTTGACTTGCAGCCGGTAATTAAAGCCGGCTGCGTAATATTTAATCAAACTCATTTCTCATAGATCCTCCAGGCTTCCTTTCAATGTATATAAATGTAACTATTATCCGCGGAAATGAAGAAATATTTTGCTCTTAAAGGATTATTTTACTTATTTATGCGCACAAAGTTAAATATATTTTCAACTGGCCCGGATAATAAGGTGTTCATCAAAGGTACATTTGAAGGCCAGCCAGAAAAGAGATCCTTTTTGTTAGAGAAAGACCATTATAATAATAATTTACATGACTTCAGACGGTGCTTCTTGCTTTTTAGATTTAATTTCTATAAAATTACTCATTATTAATTATCAGGAGTTTTGATGGAAGTCCAGCAGAAACAACTTAAGACTCCCACAGAATGGGAAAAGGAAATGGGTATCAACCTGATCGTTCAGACTCCCCACGCTTCCTCTATGAAAGGATTTTCCAAAAAAGAAGTATCCGCTAACGAATTCTGCTATCAGCTTTTGTATTCAAAGGAAATTGATTTTTCGATAACCGACAAGAAAAAGTTTGAAAAGTCCCTTAATGATTATGCAAAACAGTACGGAGTCAGCATATTCTGCGTAAATTTACTCCTGAAAGGGACTAAATTCAATAAATCCTGAGCGCAAGAAAAACTCTCCTGAACTGTAAATAGTTTGTTAAAGAGAAGTCCCTACTTTTAACCGGGCATTTACAAAAAATGTTAGGAATCCGAAATGCCCCTGGTCGTCATTACTCAGCATAACAGAGGGGCCCAGTGCGAGTGCGCTGAATCCCCAGCTGGAAGCTACTTTCTGTACTAAAATATCAATACCATACTGGTGGTTCCTGTCGTTTGTATGAATAAGAGCATCAAACCTGAAATCAAAAGTACTGCCTGCAAGTGACAGCTCACGGCCCATGAATCCGATATGGAGTTCATTCTGGTATTTTGCAAAATATAATTTTGCCCTGCTGGATCCCAGAGTGCGAAGCGGATACCTGAACTCCCAGTTGAAATATGAGCCCATCATTAGTTTTAATCTCTTGTCTTTATTATCCAGCACTTCGGCGATATAGGTATCGGTCAGGTCAACAACAGTCCTTTGATAGTTGAACTCAAAGAAATTCCCCAGAGGTATTACATATCCTACCTGGTATCCGGTTGTTGCTATCAGAGGGTTCCTGTAAAATTTCTCCTTTATTATAGGGGCAACCCCCCCGAATGCCCCTCCGTAAAACCCCAGTATATGTACATTGGCTTCTGCGAAATTTGTTTCCATAGGACCCGAATATGGGGTGCCGAATCCTACCGAGATTCCTAAATCATCCTTAAACGGAATCCCGAATCTCTCCCAGCCGTAAACCTGAAGATATGGATTGATATAAAACAAAGTCGAGGTTATCTGGTTCTTCCTGGGGGGTTCAATAACCTTGGCAAATTTTATTTTGCTAATTACCCTGGTAAAAACACTGCCGAAGTTGATGTCATCCAGCAGATTGAGCTTAAAAGGATAAGTAAGGATCTTGGCCCTGGTTTCAGGAGTGAATGATAAAAACGGGTATAATGCACCCTTTATTGAAACAGTCTGATTATTGGGATCTCTTATATCTACTATTATTTCAGCCTTCGGATCCGGGGGATCGATGAAAACCTCTTCCTGAATTTTAATAAACAGACTGTCATTATATGGTTCCATCTGATAATATTCTATTTTTTCAGTCTCATCAGTCTGGGCCAGTGAAACTGAATAGAATGCCGGCAGAATAAGCAGTAATAACAGGAAATATTTTATCTTCATCTTTTCTTATTTCATCCTTTTTCTTAATATATCAAGACAAAACCTTGTGTAAATATATCGCGCACGTCCTATAATATTGTCCTTTAGTATAAATTTAAATAATTAAAGCACTCAGGCAAATACATGCGGAAGTATATTACCCGGTTGTGACTCAGGTCACCTTTTAGTGTGGCATACCGTTCCAAACGTAAATTTTGAATTGTTGAAAATGTGTCATAAATTACTACACGTTTTTTGCCGGTTGTTTATCCGGCTGCCGGGCATTTATTACCAATATAAAATACTATAAATACTTGATAAATAATAATATAGAAGAAGTATATAATAAATCACTTGAGCTATCAAGGACGCACTACGAGAACTTCCCTGTAGTCTCGCTGTTTGTACCAAAGTATCTGCGGAAGCACGTGGCTGTAGTATACGCCTTTGCACGCATTGCCGATGATATGGCCGATGAAGGGGATATACCCGCCGGGCTGCGCCTGAAGAACCTTGACAGGTTTGAGGATGACTTTAATGAGGCGTTAAAGGGGAATTTCAGGGATCCGTTCTGGCAGGCGCTGGTTTATACTATTAAAGAAAGACAGCTGAATCCGGTTCATTTTACTGACCTTCTTAAAGCGTTTAAGCAGGATGTTGTAAAAAAACGGTATGCATCTTTCCCTGAAATACTGGATTACTGTGCGCATTCTGCCAATCCTGTAGGGAGGATAATACTGGAACTATATGGCCTCAGGGATGAAAAGATGCTTCAGTACTCTGATGATATATGCACCGGTCTTCAGCTGACTAACTTTTATCAGGACATGAAAACAGACTATGAGAGAGGGAGAATTTATATCCCCAAAGATGAAATGGAAAGGTTTAACGTGTCTGAAAATGATTTTGAGTTGAATGAAAATAATGCTAACTTTAAATTGTTAATAAAATATCAGGTCGACAGGGTCAGAGAATTGTTCGTTACCGGAAGGCAGTTGCTGGATTATTTACCGAAGCTTCTGAAGCTAGAGATAAAATGGACGGTATACGGGGGCGAAAGAATTCTTTACAAAATCGAGAAAAACGACTTTGACGTTTTAAGTAAAAGACCTAAGCTCAGCAGACCCGAATACCTTGGTTTAATTTTTAAAGCAATTATTTGAGCAGTGAATGGCAGATCTTTCCCAGCAAATAGCTAAAAACAGTAAAAGTAGTTTTTATTATGCTTTCAGCCTGCTTCCTAATGAAAAAAGGGATGCAATGAACACTGTATATGCTTTCTGCAGACAGACAGATGACCTTGTGGACAGCGGGGATGATTCTGAGGAATTGAAATACGAAAAGCTGCGTAAGTGGAGGATTGAACTCGACAGATCGCTGCTGGGCCGTTCTGATTACCAGCTGCTGAATAAGCTTGCCCATATAATAAAACAATTCAATATCCCTATTGAACCCTTCTTCGAGCTGATCAAAGGAATGGAAATGGATCTTCAGAAGAACAGGTATATTTCTTTTGATGATCTGGTTTTATACTGTTACAGGGTTGCATCAACCGTGGGGCTGATGTGCATTGAGATTTTCGGTTACAAGAACACATCCGCCAGGGATTTTGCCGTTAATCTGGGCCTTGCACTGCAGCTCACAAATATACTTAGGGACGTCAAAACAGATGCCCAGAATGGGCGGATATATCTTCCGCAGGAAGATATGAAAAGCTTCGGATATAGTGAACAGGATCTCCTGAACAGCGTTTATAACCAGAATTTTATAAACCTTATGAAATATGAAGCCGAACGTGCAAAAGAATATTTCGATAAGGCTAATCATTCGCTGGATGTTGAGGATAAGCCATCCATGTTTGCAGCCCGCGCAATGCAGCATATTTATTATAAATTACTGCAGAAAATTGAAGCCAGCCACTATAACGTGTATGAGAAGAAAATCAAGGTTTCCAAACTGGAGAAAGTAGGAATTGCAGTGGGAGTTTGGGCTAAATACAGCCTGGTCTATTAATGCAAAAATGTGTTATTATTGGCGGCGGATTAGCCGGTCTTTCAGCCGCCGTTTACCTCACCAAAGCCGGCATCAGAACAGAACTCTTCGAAGCTTCACCTAAACTTGGCGGCAGAGCCTATTCTTTTACCGATCCCGTTACAGGAGATGTTATAGATAACGGACAGCACATAATGATGGGTTGTTATACTATGACACTGGAATTCCTGGCAGCAATAGGGGCCTCAGATAAACTGCATATCCAGCCGGATCTCGCCGTTAATTTTGTAAAGAAAAACACCGGCGTTGTCCCTCTTAATGCACGGTTCGGTCCTTATCCATTCAACCTGCTTGCCGGATTGTTAAACTACAGGGCTTTAGGACTCAAAGATAAACTGGGGCTTATAAGGCTTTTTTCAAAACTTCTTTTCCTGAATCCGGAAAGTCTGGAATCTTTGTCAGTTATGGACTGGCTGAAAAGGGAAGGACAAAGCAGAAATGCAATTAAATCGTTCTGGGAGATACTTGCTGTCGGTACATTAAACACAGACCTTAAACAGGCATCTGCTGCGATGTTTGCAGATATCCTGCGGCAGATGTTTCTGCATGGACGCAAGATGGCTTCAATTATAATTCCTGCAACAGGACTCAGTCAGATGTACTGTGATGACGCTTCGGCATTTATTTCGGAAAATGGAGGCTGTATCCACCTCTCACAACAGGTAAAATCAGTTGAAATTAAGCATGGAAAGATAAGAGAATTAAAATTTGAGCAGAGAGAGGTAACTGATTTTGACAGCGTCATTTGCGCGGTTCCCCCTTATGCTTTTTCAAGAATATTTCCTGAGGAATTCACACGCCAGCTTAATCCTGACGGGTTCAGGTATTCTTCCATACTTTCGGTCCACCTTTGGTTGAGTGAAAATCCTTTTAAGGAAAGGTTCTACGGCCTGATTGATTCACCCGTACAATGGCTTTTTAATCATGACAGGTTTGTCACTATTGTAATAAGTAATGCTGACCTTCTGATTGAGAAAGAAAGGAGTGAGCTGCTGGATATCATCTTTGGTGAACTCGAAGCATATTTCTCATTCTTTAACAGAAGTCTGGCCGTGCAGAGCAAAATAATAAAAGAAAAAAGAGCCACGTTTATACCCGATTACAGGATGCTTCACGTTCGTCCTGCAGCCGTTACTTCAGTTAAGAACCTGTTCCTGGCAGGCGACTGGACAAATACTGGTCTGCCGGCTACTATTGAAGGCGCTGTAAAAAGCGGCCGCACGGCAGCAGAACTGGTAATCAGAAATAACAATAATTAGCTTATCCTTTCTTATTATCCATTATCAAATCACTCCTGTATGCCATTTTTGAGCCTTGAAGTTTGAGGTAATTCGGGTTATCATATAATATTACCATTTTAGGACAAGGCATGAACAGACTGCAGTATGAGTCATCCCCATATCTGCTTCAGCATAAAAACAATCCTGTGGACTGGTACCCGTGGAGCGATGAGGCCTTTAGGCGGGCAGTTCAGGAAGATAAACCGGTCTTTCTAAGTATTGGTTACAGTGCATGTCACTGGTGCCATGTTATGGAAAAAGAAAGCTTCGAAAACGATGAAACCGCCCGGTTCATGAATAAAAATTTCATAAGTATTAAGGTCGACAGGGAAGAACGCCCGGATATTGATAATATCTACATGAACTTTGTGCAGATAACAACCGGAAGCGGCGGTTGGCCTCTGAATGTTTTCCTGTTGCCTGATAAAACGCCTTTCTGGGGCGGTACGTATTTCCCGCCTGAAGAAAAATACGGCAGACCCGGTTTCCCGCAGATACTCAAAACTATCTCTGATATTTATAACAACAGGAAAGAAGATATTATAAAGCAGCAGGCTGACATATTAAAGGCACTTAAAGATTTAACGGTATCGAAGAGAAATCCCAATAACTTTGCCCTGCCCGATTTTAACAAGGCTTTTGCTTCCATCCTGCGCAGATACGATGAAGACTGGGGCGGGTTTGGAAGTGCTCCGAAATTCCCATCCGCTTTAACACTCATGTTTATTTTGCGGTATTATTATCAGACAGGCAATAAAATATCTCTCGAAATAGTGGAGAATACACTGAGAAAAATGGCCGGCGGCGGAATATACGACCAGCTTGGCGGCGGATTTCACCGGTATTCTACTGATGAACAATGGCTTATACCTCATTTCGAGAAAATGCTTTATGACAATGCTCTGCTCTCACGTACATACCTGGAGACCTATCGGATTACTAACGACAAGTTTTATCTTCGTATAGCAGAAGAAATCCTGGAATATATAACCACGGAGATGACAGATGAATCAGGAGGCTTCTTTTCAGCGCAGGATGCCGATTCGGAAGGAGTGGAAGGGAAGTATTTTATATGGGACTATGATGAGCTCAGACAGGTATTGAGTAATGATGAACTGAATGCTGCCTCCAAAATATACGGTATTTCAAAAAACGGAAACTTTGAGGGAGCCAATATCCTTACAAGAAGACAGCCGCTGGATAAACTGGGACAGCTACTATCCATATCCGGGGAAGAAATAGAAAATACTGAAAAGCAGCTGAGAGCAAAACTGTTAAGTATAAGAGATAAAAGGAATAAGCCGGGACTTGATGATAAATTGCTGACCAGCTGGAATGCATTGATGCTTCAGTCGTTTATAATGGCGTTTGGAGTGACCGGCAGCGAAAAATACCTGACTATTGCGCTGAAAAATGCTGATTTTCTGTGGGATAAATGCTTCATGGATGATATATTATTCCATTCCTGTAAAAATGGGGAGCTTAAATATGAGGGATATCTGGATAATTACAGCTATACAGCCGAAGCCTTCATTTCACTTTATGAGGTTACCTTTGATGAGAAATGGCTGGAAAGGGGAGACAAACTTACACAGCTGATGATAAAGAAGTTCTATGACCCGGAAGATTTCGATTTTTATTTTTCGGCAATTGATGCAAAGGATCTGATAATCAGAGCAAAGGATATTTTTGATAGTGTGGTGCCAAGCGGCAACTCATCTGCCGTCCATGTATTGCTGAAAATGGCAATTTATATGAGCAATCCTGAATATTACGAAATTGCAAAAAATGACTATTCCCACCTGCACGATCAGATTATCCAGTATCCGGAGAATTTCCCTTATATTTTCAGTGCTGTGTACATGGATTATACTAAAATAAAAGAGGTCGCCGTAGTATTTGCGGGCCTGAAGGATAAAAGAGACTTCATTTTCAGATATTTTAACGAATTTTTCCCCTTTACGCTTCTCTCTGCAAAATTATCAGGACATCCCACCAAACTGGCGCTTCTGGAAGATAAAACGGCAATCCTGAACAGTACTACGTATTATATTTGCAGGAACTATACGTGCCGTGCACCGGTATTCACGTTTGAGGAAATGAAAGAAGAGATAAAGAAGGCAAATATTCTTGAATAGGGAGCTTTTTTTTCCTAATTTGGGTTAGCTTTTTTTATTAATACTATGCCTTTAATTGAATTAAAGAATATTTATTTTTCCTATGATAGTTCTTCAAAGGGTGAATCTGAATTTTCTCTGAGAAATATTCATCTGACAGTAGAAAATGGGGAATTCATATCCATTCTGGGACCGAATGGTTCCGGTAAATCCACACTCCTCAAGCTCATTGCAGGCATCCTGAAGCCATCAGGTGGGAATATTTTCCTTGAGGGAAGTGATTACAGGAATATTTCGAAGAAGAACCTCGCAAAGACTATTGCATTTGTACCCCAGACGGCACTTACTATCTTTCCTTTTTCATTATTTGAAATTGTAATGATGGGCAGAACCCCTTACCTGAACCTGATAGGATATGAGCGTCCTGAGGACAGGGAAATTGTAGATGAAGCCATGGAACTGGTGGATATTACCCATTTGCGGAATAAGGGCATAAATGAGGTATCCGGAGGCGAAGCTCAGCGTGCTTTTATTGCCAGGGCAATAGTACAGCAGCCCCGGCTTATCCTTTTGGATGAGCCAAACTCACATCTGGACATTAAACACCAGCTTTCGATATTTGACCTGATCCAAAAACTGAATATGGAAAAGAAACTGAGTGTGGTTACGGTTTCGCACGATCTCAACCTGGCTGGTTATTACAGCAGCAGGGTGATCATGATGAAAGAGGGATGTATTGTTGAAGATGATAAAACCATGAATATTTTGACAAAAGAAAACATATTGAAAATATTTGAAGTTGAAGCGGATATTAAAGTGGATGAAAAATCGAGCAAAGTTAACGTAACCATAAAGCCTTCTGACAAGAGATGACAGCAAGAAGTACATCTGGAAATACAGGTAAAAAGAAAGGGATCAGTATATTTATACTTCTCATTCTTCTGTTCGATCTGGTATTTTTATACTTCATTAAGTACTCGCATAAAAATATGTCAATTATGGAGTTTAATCCGCGCAGTTCAGGAAATATTTTAAATTTTATTTTTTTCCTGATCCCGGCAGCTGGTTTTTTGTTCCAGTATTTTTCCCCGGGAAGAATCGATCTCAAGAAATTGTATGGACTTCTTTTCATTTCAGTTATGATGAACATTCCGCTGCTGTTTACTTTATTCCTTAAAGAAGTTAAATTTCCATTGCCCGTTGAATATTTGTTTGGCTATCCTTTTGAAAAGATATACATTGCGGTGTTATTTGTAGCATTTCAGTTTTTCCAGTTTTTATTGGCTGCAGCAGTATGGCAGCATATCCTGAAAGTAAATAAATATTTATATTTACGTTCGTTCTTTTATTCTTTTTTGGTAATAATTGTATTGATTGCCGGGGCTTTTATTTATACGAATGAATACGTGGACAGGTCAGACGCATATTTTAAAAAGGGAAAGAAGTCCGATGTTGCAGTTATCCTTGGAGCTGCCGTATGGTCGAAGAACCGTCCCAGTCCGATTTTCGCATCCAGAATCGGAAAAGCAAACAATCTGTACAATGCGGGAATTGTTAGAAAACTGCTTGTTACAGGGGGCAACGCACCGGGCGAGATGACTGAAGCGGAGGTGGCCTACAAGTACCTCGTGAGGTACGGAGTGGACCCCGATAATATCTGGATAGAAAAGAAAACATCCTCAACCTCTGAGCAAATTGAATTTATAAAAGAAAACCTGGTTCAAAAGAGGGGCTTAAAAAGCATTATTATTGTCTCAGATCAGTTTCACCTTAAAAGAGCAATTGAAATCTGTCATTTTTATAATGTTAATGCGGATGGCGTAGCTTCCGACCTTAAGCTGAGCTGGGAAAAATTATTGTTCTACAGGTTCAGGGATAGCATAGCTTTACTTTTATTCTGGCTGTTTGCGTTATAAAATAAATAGAAGTTCAAACAATCTTATCATTTTTGCAGGAGTACGGTATGGTTAATTTTGAAATGATGGAAAACTTCAATCACGAACAAGTAGTGTTCTGCTCCAACAAGGAAGCAGGATTAAGGGCAATAATCGCAATTCATGATACGACGTTGGGACCTGCTTTGGGTGGTACCAGAATGTGGAAATATGCTACTTCGGAAGCTGCTATCAAGGATGTTTTAAGATTATCGAGAGGAATGACCTATAAGGCTGCTGTTGCAGGATTAAACCTTGGCGGCGGTAAAGCAGTAATTATTGGTGATTCCGCTACTCAGAAGAATGAAGTGCTCTTCAGGACCTTCGGTAAGTTTGTTGACGGACTGGCAGGCCGCTATATTACTGCCGAGGACGTTGGAACAGACGTCAGGGATATGGAATATGTACGCATGGAAACAAAATACGTAACAGGTATTTCAAAGGCTCTGGGCGGAAGCGGCGATCCTTCACCCGTAACTGCTTATGGCGTTTATGTCGGCATCAAGGCCTGCGCCCATGAAAAATGGGGAAGCGACTCTTTAAGAGGCAGAAAAGTGGCTGTCCAGGGAGCCGGTCACGTTGCACGCTATCTGTGCGAACACCTGTATAATGAAGGTGCTGAAATATATGTTACCGATATTGTTGACGAAAAAGTAAGAAAGGTGCTTGAGACTGTGAAAGCTCACGTCGTAAAGCCCGAGGAAATTTACAGCATTGATGCTGATATCTTTGCTCCCACGGCTCTTGGCGCAATTATCAACGACGAAACTCTGCCGAAATTCAAATTCCAGATCATTGCAGGCGGAGCAAACAACCAGCTGGAAGATGAAGCAAGACACGGACAGATGCTTTTGGACAAGGGGATACTGTATGCCCCTGATTATGTTATCAATGCCGGCGGTCTGATAAACGTTGCTAATGAGCTCGAAGGATACCGCCAGGACAGAGCCATGAAACAGGCTGAAGGCATTTACGATGTATTGAAGAAGATTATTGATACCTCCAAGAAAGAGTGTATACCAACTCACGTGGCATCAAATAAAATTGCAGAAGAAAGGCTTCGTCAGGTTGGTAATATCCGTAAGATCTATACCGGAAATTCAAGCTTCTCAGGACGCCTGGGCGATCTTTCTACAATGTAATATTTGGGGCGGACTCCGATCCGCCCGTTTTTTTGAGATTTAAATGTTATTTTATTCAGAAATCAAATTTGGAAAATGGAAAAAAAATTTAACCGGCGGGTTCTGAGGGAAAAAGTTCTGCAGATACTATACGCGTTTGACATGAATGGCGAAGGGTTGTCTTCTATAACCGAGGGAATACTTGCTGATCTTGAAGAAGAGAGTGATAAGGATTTTTGCCGGATACTGGTGAATAAAACTGTTATGCACAAGGCTGAACTCGACGGCAGAATAAACGACTGCGTAAATAACTGGGAGCTGAACAGAATTGCTTTAATTGATAAGATATTGCTGAGAATGGGCCTTTCCGAGTTATTGTACCTGCCCGATATTCCTCCTAAAGTTACTATCAATGAGATTATAGAAATTGCCAAGAATTTCAGTACACCGAACAGCGGCAAGTTTATTAACGGGATACTCGATACAGTTCTTTCCCAGCTAAAGAAGGCTGGAACACTTAATAAAACCGGCAGAGGCCTGATTGACGAAACAATCCAGAAAAAGCCTAAAAGAAAAATAACGGATGAAGAATAGAGGCAAAATATTTGCGTGGACTTTATTTGATTTTGCCAATACAGCCTTTTCGGTAATAATTGTTACAGTAATTTATTCCAAATACTTTTCAAACTATGTTACCGGCGGAAAACGCTGGCTCTGGGGACTTGCAGTAAGCATTTCAATGGTCATTGCTGCTATACTGAGTCCTCCCCTTGGTGCAATAGCCGACTCATCCAGGAACAGAAAAAGATTCCTGCTGATCTTTACGCTTATATCCATCGTATGCACAGCCAATATGTACTTTGTACAGCAGGGGACAGTGTTGTCCGGCTTTATATTGTTCGTACTGGCCAATATCGGGTTTGAAGGCGGGCTGGTGTTTTACGACGCATTTCTTCCCAACCTGACCGAAAAGAAAAATTTCGGAAGGGTATCGGGTTACGGGTTTGCAATGGGCTATGTCGGAGCCCTGGTGGTGCTTCTGATAGTAATGCTGATCCTGCCGCCGCAGTCATCCCCTTCATATTACCATTATATCAGGCTTACGTTCCTTGTGGCCGCAGTATTCTTTCTGGTCTTCTCCATACCTTTATTCTTTTTCGTAAAAGAGCCTCCTTTGAAGGATATGAGAAGGGAGAACCTTGTAAAAAGAGGAATTGAGCAGAGTGTAGGTACATTCAAAGCCCTGTTTTTCAACAGAAAATACCCTTCAATTTCCCGTTTCCTGCTCGCCTTCTTTCTGTATAACGATGCAATAATTACAATCATTGCCTTTGCATCTATATTTGCTGCTAATATACTTAAAATGACAGATGCACAGGTGATCTACTTCTTTGTCATTGTACAGAGCACGGCGGTATTCGGATCATTTATATTCGGAATTATTTCGGATCATATTGGTCCCAAGAAGACCATTAACATAACTCTTTTCATATGGATTGGTGTCATTATCGGGGCCTTCTTCATTAATTCCATCTGGGAATTCTATATTATCGGCCTGCTGGCAGGGTTAGCTATTGGTAGTTCCCAGTCCTGCAGCCGGAGCCTTATGGCTCTCCTTACCCCTCCCGAAAGGGAAGCTGAGTTCTTCGGGTTTTATGACGGTCTTTTCGGCAAATCATCGGCCGTAATAGGGCCACTTCTGTACGGTATAGTTTCCGACATTTCAAACGAACGTTTTGCGGCACTTGCAATCGGTGTGTTTTTTGTACTGGGACTTATAATATTGCAGAAAGTCCAGGAGCCGGCGTTCAGAAAGTAAAAGTCCCCGGTCCCTTACCGCAGATCCCTTCTTACTAGCAGATATACTACTATGATTGATATTGCGAACCAGAGAATACCCCACCAGATAGCCGGGACGTGTGTTAATGCTGCCAGCACCTGAGCATCAGTCTGATGGTTTTCCGCAGTCAGAAGATCCTCTTTAATATCCACGACGGCATAAAGGCAGCTTATCATGCCCAGCGTACGGATCAGGAAGGAATGGACCATCTGGGGCAGGAGTCTGGGCGAAAAGAAAAACAACAGTGCAAAAGCCAGCGTAAATAAAATACCGAAAATGGATTTAATGTACATAAATGCCAGGAGTACAAAAGCCACGGCGAATACGGTGCATACAATTTTGCTGTATTTGAATTTTCTCTCCGAGGCAAACAGCAGTGCACCTAACAGAGAGCTGCCTATATATCCGGCAGGGGCAATGAAAAGAGGATTACCGCCTTTAGAAACGCAGCAACCTCCAAGCTGGTAATTCACCTGCATTTCCATTATGGAACCACCGGTTACAAGGGTCATTAAGGCGTGTGATGATTCATGCAGCAATACAGTAAGCAGCTTAACTGGAAATACTGCGACAGAATCCCAGTAGATAAATGCAGCAACGACGACTGCAGCAAGTGATATCACTTCTATTACTTTTTTCCCCTTGGGAGATAGTTTCATGGGCATATATAATATTAAAACTGGTGAGTGAAATAACGGATAGTTTCAGGCAATATTACATTGCTTAATTCCTGTTCCGGACATCCGCAAAATTAGTCTGAAGTACCTAAAATGACAAGTATTATTTTCCCCATTGCGGATTTTTCTTGAAAAAGATGTTACAGTTAATTAATTTAAGGTAGTTCTTAAAATTATGTTGGTAATGCGAGCGTAACTCAGCTGGTAGAGTGTCAGCTTCCCAAGCTGAATGTCGCGGGTTCGAGCCCCGTCGCTCGCTCAAAAAAATAAAAAAATATTTGCATTCTAAAAAAAATAGTGCTATATTTTAGTCTCAAATTTTGATGTACTAAGAAACGGGAGCTTAGCTCAGCTGGTTCAGAGCACCTGCCTTACAAGCAGGGGGTCATTGGTTCGAATCCATTAGCTCCCACTAAAAAAAGCCAAAAATTATCTATTTTTGGCCTTTTTTCATTTTAAATAGTAGGTCAGGAAATAGTCGGCCACATTTATGATTTAACCCGCGGAATATCCGGCTATAGTTTGGTAAAAATTAAATGAAGCTGAAAGGTATCTTTACTTTGCCCCATTCTTATTATTACCTGGGAACACAACTGCTGTTCTAACCTTAATCACCTGAAGAGATATGAGATACTGAATGACAGCTGTTTCAGAGAAATTGCATCGCTGAAAACGTTTTCTGAATCTGTTATAATTGAACCATCGCCGGGAATAATCTTCTGCCTGAACTGAAGCTCAAGCTTAACTGGCAGATTAAACAACCTTTTATACGATACAGAGGCGCTTAACAGTATTCCAATCCTGCCTGTCTTTTGAAAGGTAACTTCCTCACCGGAGATCAACCCTTTTCTGTACCCTTCAAGATTGTTTATCCCGATCCCCGCACCTGCATTCAGCTGAAGGGGATTAGTAAGCCTAGTTATGTCGGTAATGTACAGACTGATATCGTAACTGCGAATCTTCGATTTACCGATTATACTTTCAAATACCGGCCTGTCTTGCGGCAGCACAAAGAAACCGGGATTTATATATCCGGAGTAATTTCTTTCGCAGTTGCCATAATTGTATTCAGCCTGTATGGCAATATTTTTTACAGGGATAGAAAGATGGATCCCAAATCCTGAGGGATTATTCAGCTGAAAATCATCGGACCACATCCTGATAGCAGAAAAACCAACTTCCTGTGCCCTGAGTGTGCAACTGAATAAAATTAAAACGAGGAGCGTTTTAAGACAATCCATGAAAATCC
>JBLMZM010000347.1:0-5083 GCA_050258815.1 Ignavibacteriales bacterium | reverse complement strand
ATGCAGTAACTTACGGGGGAATCGAAAGCGTTAAGCCATATGCCATCTTTATCGAGGTCAAATGAAGAAATGCAGTAGATACCTGAATTTTCAATTCTTAAACTTACAGGACGATCAGAATATTTTTTTTCTGCAAGCTTTGTAAAAACTGCCTGCCCGGCAGTAGAACCTACCGAAAGGACAAAATACAGGAACAGTAAAAAATACTTCATGAAAAAGCTCCGGGTAATATTTAGGCTAAGGAATATATTTTTCTTTAACAGAGATGATCTCGCCGTTCATTATTTTAAGTGCAAAAGGTTTTTGCCTGAACTCAGCATAATCTTTCCGGCTGAAGATAGAAAGGAATTTCTGCAGGCTGATGGCTTCGTTGAAATTAAAGTTTCCGGAAGTATCATATGAAAGTGTCTGCATTATAATTTCAGGCTTGGCGGAAATTTTTATTTTAAGTGAGTCTTTTCTAGGATTTCTTATATAGTATCCCTGGGGTGGATCAGGAAGAGCAGTAATTCTTTTCTTCTTATCTTCCGAATAAGCCTTTAACGCCTCATCGCCGCTGAAAAATTCCACGGTATCAATTAAAACATAATTTGCAGATGTACCGGAGGATACTGCTTTAATATAGCCCGTGCAGTTAAAATCAGGCAATTTATTTACAGGCGGCTGTGCCGAAGAATTCTGTGCCGAAGAATTCTGTGCCGAAGAATGCAATGAATCAGTCTGCTTTTGCTCACTCTGCTTATTTTGACTGCAGCCGCTGCAGATCAAGGCTGCAGATAAAGCTGCTGCAGCAAACATATTTGATGCAGGATATATATTAAAAGACTGGGAGAATATTTTCACAGTAAAAACCTCCGGGACGATTTGTATATTCCAAGCTTTACAGGTGCAAAATAATCAAATTTTATATAAATACGAATTTTTGCTGAAAAGGCAATTTAATCTTCTCGTTGGGCAGGGAAGCAATAAAATGAAAAGCCCAAAAACGGTTAGTCCGTCTTTGAGCTTTTGTAAGCTGAAAGGGGGAGATTTTTCGCAGCCCCTTGAAATGTCTGGAATTCTGGCTGATTTGAGCATTTCTGATTAGTCGATGTCCTAAAAATGTCCTGAAAAATTATGATAATTTTACCAGTTCAACTTTCTACCAGTTCAGTTGCTAATCAGTTAGTGAATTATCAGAAAGGTAATTTTGTATTTGCAGTTTCAATGAAGGCAGTTCATTTCTTACAATAAACCAGATAATTGATTTGTCGACTCCGAAATACTCATGCACTATCCTGTTTCTTATGCCCGCCATTTTATTCCAGGGGATCTCAGATGCGGCAAGTTTTACCTCCTCGGGAACATTTTTAGATGCCTCGCCGATGATTTCGATATTTCTTACAACTGCATCTACTACAAGTGAAGAAGAAATGAAATCTTCAAACTCAAAATCTTTTGTGTAGGCAAAGATTTTATCGATAGAATCTAAAATATCCTCGAATAAAATCTTCCAGTCTCTTTTAGACATAAATAAGGTGCTCTTTTACTGAGGGGATCATATTAGGTTTTATCGCATTTGAAGAAACAAGATCCACCTTTACTCCTAAGAGTGCTTCAAGTTCTTCGGCAAGAGTAACAAAATCGAGTCCAATAGGTTTTTCGAATTCAACCAGAATATCAATGTCACTGATTTCTGTGGCGAGTCCATATGCATAGGAGCCGAATATGCCTATTTCTTTGATATGATATTTTCTTTTAAGCTCATCCTTATTACGGGCAAGGAGAGTTTTTATTTCCATCAAATTTTTCATTTGGCTTCTCAAAAAAATCTGATTAAAGTATTTATAGTATAGACTAGACTAAATAAAGGTATCCTGATACAAAAATCAGTAATTTTACCTCAAAAGTCAATTTAGCCTTCCTGCTGGGTCGGGGAAGTGTCCAAATGCAAAAAGCTCAAAAGCGTTTAATCCGTCTTTGAGCTTTTGTAAGCTGAAAGGGTAGAGAAAGCGCCCCCCCTGAAAATATTTAGAATTTAGGCTGATTTGAGCATTTCTGACAAAGCGATGTCCTAAAAGTGTCCTAAATATTTTACAACAAAAAAGCCCTTAAAGGATAAATCTTCAAGGGCTTTGAATTAAATATCGCTTGATGTTATTTAATAAGGATGAGTTTCTTTGAACTTCTGAACTCCTCGGCCTGTAAGGAATATATGTACATTCCTGAGGGCAGGTAGGATGCGTCAAACTGAACCTTATACTCACCTGCACTCTGCTCTTTGCTGACAAGCGTTGATACCTCACGCCCCAGCAGGTCAAATACTTTCAGATCTACAAATGACCTTTTGGGAATTGAATAGCTTATTGTTGTAGCCGGGTTGAAGGGATTTGGGTAATTCTGCATCAATACAAAATTCTTAGGTCCTGTCTTTCTGACTAAATCATCAGCTGATGTGATAATTCCACTCTCATTAAATATAGTGAGTCCGCCTTCTGTTCCAATCCATTTGTTGTTGTTCCTGTCGATCGAAAAGGCCTGTATATTATTGTTTGGAATGCCTGAGTTGAAAATATCATATCTGACAAAAGTATTATTCCAGCCTAACTTTGAAATTCCGTAATCAGCAATATATAATTGGTTGTTTTTCCCGAACTTCATGTTGTGGAAATAATTGAACAGGTCTTTCTGATACGGCTCAACAAATGTCCACATCTGTCCGGTCTCCAGATTATGAAGCTGAATGAGTCCTTTTGTATTTCCGATCCATATATCATCATTATTATCAACTGCAACATTATAAAGGTTATTTGAGCCGATCTGGGAGTTTGAGGTATTAAATATCGTCCAGTTACTGCCGTCATACTTAACAAGTCCGCTGTTTCCGGTTGCAATCCATTTGTTGTTCTTGCTGTCTACTGCAATTCCCCAAATGCCGTCAGCGGGGAGGCCCGAATTGTTTGCGTCTAATATTGTCCATTTTCCGTTGAACTTTACTAATCCAGAAACAGAAGATGCCCAGATCTCATCGTTTTTATCTATAACTACTTTGTGAAATTTTGGAATGGAAACCGAACTGTCTTTATCAAAAATCTGCAAACTGTTCCCGTCGTACCTCCCTAGGGCACTTTTATTCGAATTAGAGAGTGTAAGCCACATGTTGTTATGGCTGTCAAAGTTTATCTCATAAATTCCGTAATCTTTAATCCCAAGAGATTCTTCGCTGATGAGCGAAAAATTCAACCCGTCAAATTTTACTAAGTTGCGTCCGGCTTTCATCCATGTGTTGTCATTTTTATCGGTTGCAATTGTCCAGACATAATGGGAAGGAAACTTTGTATCGGTAAGGTCATATTTAGTCCAGTTCTTTCCATCATAAATTGAAAGCCCATTACCCCAGTCGGCAACATAGATTTTATCATTGTTTGCAAGGATGTGCCAAATGTAGCCGCTGTCGTTGGTAAGGCTGGTGGAATCATAAACAGTCCAGGAATTATGGTCATATGTATATATGGCATGCTCTGAAGAAGTCCATATATTATTCTTATTGTCTATAAACACGGTTGTAAGAGGATCTTTCACATTCTCAAAGCCGGGTCTTGAGTGCAGTTTCCAGTCAGCACCATCGAAGCTGACCAGGCCCCAATCTGTAGCAAGCCATATAACGTTTGAGGTATCCGCTGCCAAAGCTTTGAAAGCTCCGAAATGGGTTTGAAGATTTCTGGTGTCGAAAACTGTCCAGGCGCTGCCGTCGTATTTGAATAATATTCCCGGATAAGCACCAGCCCTCAGGCCCCAGAGAGTATTGTTTTTATCAAAGCATATTCGTTCCAACTCATCCATTGGATCGCCGATTTCTTTTTCTGTAAAGACCTGGAAGCTAGTTCCGTCATATTTTGCAACGCCTCCATAGTATGTTGCAATCCAGATATTTCCCTTCATGTCCTCTGTCACGCTATGTATGGAATTATCCGGCAATCCCGAATTTCCTTTATGAAAAACGGTCCAGTTGCTCCCGTCATATTTTACCAGTCCCCCGTCATAGGTTGCGAACCACTTGTTTTTATTATGGTCTATAAATATAGATCGTATAAAATTGACGGATAAGCCCGAATTTGAAGCATTAAAAAATTCTTTTTTGCCCGAGCTAAGGTTAATCTTTACCAGCTCTCCGTATGTGCCGGCCCACAGGATGCTGTCTTCCAGAGCCAGCGAGCCCACAATATTATTATCGCCTGTGAAGTTGATCCACTGATTATTTGTCTGGGCCGGGCTCTTTGCGGCAAAAATAAACATGAAAATTATGAAAGGGATAATTTGTTTTGAGTAAGGCTGCATATAAATACCCTTAAAACGATTTAATAATTAGAAAGAAAGTCGCTAAATACTTATTCCAAGACCAGCTCTAGCAGAAGTTAAATTATAAAACCATCTGCTGTTAGCTCCTGAAGAAGCTGATGACCGAAAGAAAGTTATTAAGGGATCCGGTTCGGAACTAATTTACTGCCGGGATTCATAATAAAATTTCCTTTATATACATATAGATGGTGACGAAGACCGTTTTCGGAAAAATTAATGAAGAAAAATAAAGAAATGAGAATTATTTTCATATAGGCTGCCTAAAACAGAAGTTAATAAGATAAAGCAGGGAAGTGTTAAAATGCAAAAAGCTCAAAAACGTTTTCAAGCCCGTCTTTGAGCTTTTGTAAGCGGAAAGGGGGAGAAGATGCGCTGCCTCTTAAAATGTTTTGAATTCAGGCTCTATTTAGCACTTCTGCTGAGGCGATGTCCTGATAATGTCCTGATAATTTGATGAAAAACCATTGTTAATATGAAGAGAGGGTGCTTGAAATAATTGATTGATTTTGGTTAACAGGTTTATTAGTATCCATTAGTCGATTTCATTAAATGCCCCAAAATTAGAGAAAATCTGTAGGTGCTTCCTTTCTCTATATACAGATCATTTTTTACCATCCTTATTCATTGATAACTTCACCTGACGTATTTTTATGGAGGTTATTTATGAAACACTTTATTGTTCTCCTGCTCATTGCTTTTACTATCACATTTGACTCACCTATCAGCCTGAAAGCACAAACAAACT
>JBLMZM010000346.1:0-26472 GCA_050258815.1 Ignavibacteriales bacterium | reverse complement strand
CATCCCTTTTTGCATAGAAGTTTTCCCTTACCATGATCTTAACTATCCTGTGGAAACCCTGCTTTAGCTGAGTGGAGGATAAAGGATAGTTAACATCGGCCAGCTTAAGCTCACCATACTTCTTATAGTTTTTAGCATTAATTGTGAGAATCTCTTCGAGCCTGATCCATCCCAGGAATATCAGGTCATGAGAGATGAGCGGCTGCAGGCCGTACAAAGAATGCTGTGAAGGGATGGATGCATTATGGAACATCATGTCGTATCCCCAGGAAATATTAGAGTGACTCTCCCCCGCCTCCACGTCATACCCCCTGTCAGGAAACCCATCGAAACCTTTGGGACTACCCTGCAGCTTCCCTATTATGTGCAGGCGTTCGTGAGCTATGGACGATAGGTCCCGCTGTATGCTTACGGGTCCCTCATAAAGCATATTTCCCTTGCTGTCTTTGAGCCTGGCATCCCAGCTTATGGTTCCGCCATGCTGTGTGTTGAACTCATTTTTATTTATTCCGGTAAAAACTATGTGAATTGCGTTAACCCCGCTGAAGGCTTTCTTATTATCTGCATAAATCCCTTCAGAAACCTCATTCAACATCTCAGGCCAGTAATTCCAGATTGCGTCATCGGCACCGTTGTTCTTTTTAATCCAGTAATCCAGTGTGTTGCGCGTCGTGTAGGCCTTTCCGTCCTTCTGCTTCAGGAATTCGAAATTTACAGTGTACATTCCTCCCGAAAGTGAATTGAAGTAGTGATTCAGCGCGGGCTTATACCACTCATCGGCGCTCAGCGTACCACCTTTTGAAGTCACAAGGTCACTCAAAAGCCTCCCGTCCGGGAATGCACCCAATAGAGGGAATTTGTCGTTGTTCTGCAGGACGGGATAGGAATTATCCCTGTCAGGATAACCGACTACAATTACCAGCTCCCTGAAGCTCCCCTTAAGGTTGATGCTGTTTAAATCGGCAGCCGCTTCTTTATTGGAGAAATAACCATCCAGGTTATCGCCATTCATCAAGAATGCTATCAGTATAATTGCTAAATATTTAGTCATAAGCCTGCGTTTATGATTATTAAGGTTGATTTAATAACTTTTTTATAACCGGAGTATTAAATAATTTCTCAAATCCCGGGACAAAATCAAGCCTTTTGATTATATCAGTAATAAATCTATGCCTTAAAAAGCCGGAGGATTTAGAATTTGGGATTAATTCTGTGTATATTTTGATTTAATTATGAAAAAAATGAAAATAGTAGTTGATGAAAATATAGCGTTTGCACACGAGGCTTTCTCATCACTTGGTGAGGTTACTCTTATGCACGGGAGGAAGATTGACAACAGCGCACTCAAGGATGCCGGTGCTCTTATTGTAAGATCCATTACTGAGGTTAATGCCGCACTCCTGGAAGCCACACCCGTAAAATTCGTAGGCACGGCAACCATTGGAACCGACCACGTGGACCTGGACTACCTGAAACGGCAGGGCATTGCCTTTTCAGATGCTAAGGGATGCAATGCCGATGCAGTAGCAGAATACGTGTTTACGGCGCTGCTTTATGTGATTAATAAAAAGGGAATTGAACTCAAAGACAAAAGCATCGGAGTTATAGGTGTAGGCAATATCGGAAGCCGCGTGGTAAGATACGCAAAAGCGCTCGGACTAAAGGTGCTGCAGAATGACCCTCCGCGCGAAAGGCAGGGCGGCAGCGCAGATTTTGTCGGTTTGACAGAAGCCCTTCAGTCAGACATTGTTACCTTTCACGTGCCGCTTAATATGGAAGGCATAGATAAAACATACCACCTTATAAATAAGGACAACCTGAAGCTGCTTAAAAAAGATGCTATACTTATAAATGCTTCAAGAGGAGCCGTGGTTGATAACCAGGCACTGCTCGGCTATCTGAATAAAAATAGTGACTTATCTGTCATACTGGACGTATGGGAAAATGAGCCGGATATCGATACCGGACTCCTGGTAAAAACAGACATCGCTTCGGCACACATCGCAGGCTATTCCCTGGAAGGGAAAGTAAACGGAACAATGATTGTGCGCGGGGCTCTTTGTGAGTTCCTTGGCTGTAAGGATGAATTCCATCCACGGCTTCCCGTGATAGAAAATCCCTTGATTGAGCTGGAAGGAAATCTTCGGCTGGAAAGCGCCCTGTTAAAGGCATTCTCCTCAGTCTATAACATAAAAGATGACGACCTTCTTTTGAAAAAGATGCACGGCCTGCCAAATGAGCAAAGACGGGTATATTTTGATGACCTGAGAAAAAACTACCGTCTCAGGCGGGAATTCAGTAACTTTGCCGTTAAAATTAATCAGAGCAATAAATTTCCGGAAACCATCCTTAAGGAATTCCGGTTCAGTATTTTATGACGGGACATAAAAAGAAACAATTATCCAATACACTTATGTCAGGGGCCGCAAGGGCACCCGTGATCATATTGCTGATCTTTGCCCTGTTCATGAACTTCTTTCTGGGCAGCTTCTATTCCCCCCTTCCAAAGGAAGAAGCCAATTCCCGGCAGCAGCTAGTCCCTTTTATTACTTCAGGGGACATAGTCTCTGGCGAAATAATAACCAGGAATCTGGATAAAACCGTAAAGGTAAGCAGCTTTGCCGGAGCAGCCTGCTCGGTCAGTAACTACCACCAGGTAAAATTCAGACACTTTATTGCACTCTTCCCCAGGATCTCTTCTACTGAGATCAGGCTGAAAACTTTCCTTACTTCACATTTTGCCACCAGTACCTGACTAAAACTCCCTGAAATTGCGGCGCTTGTTGCTGCACTTTCCATTTAATTCTTTTGCACCCTCATGAAATCCATGGGTGGCTAAGTATTTATTCATGAAATAATTATTATAGGGAGTTTTATATATGAAAAAGACCTCAGAGGATCAGTCCGCAGAAAAACAGAACAGGGGAAATGAAATTGGTTTCTATTTGCTTGCCGGACTGCTGGGACTCAGCTTCGTGCTGTGTGTAGGTTATATAATATATGCTATGTTTATCTAAACAGTAATGCTGCTCTGCGGGCACCCTGGCAGTAAGGTGCCCGCAATGAGCTTTATGTTTACCTTACAAAGATCAATTGGATTAAAACAAATACCGGAAGAAGCACAAGCAGGGAGAATTTAAAGATGTAGCTGAAAAAATCCGGCATCTTAATGTTATTTTCCTCGGCAACAGACTTAACCATAAAATTAGGACCGTTCCCAATATAGGTCATGCTTCCAAAAAATACCGCCCCGATACAGATAGCTCTCATTAAAAGCGACGGAATCCCTGCTACCTCGGGCGACTGTCCCAGTCCTAAAGCCAGCGAATGAAACGTTACCGCCGTCGGTGTATTATCCAGTACGCTGCTCAAGGCACCCGATGCATAGTAAAACTGGGAGGCGACGTTAACACCCAGTGTTTTTGCATTCTCCTTTAGATACAGAAGGCACGGGACCATGGTAATGAATATTCCAAGAAACAGGTATGCCACTTCCTGAATGGGCGCCCAGGTAAAGTTGTTTGACACACGCGTTAGCCTCGGGGTAAACAACAGTGAAAGATAAGCCATTGCAAGTATCACTGCTTCCCTTAAAAACCTGTAGTGGGCATACTTATTTATGAGCACGATGTACTGTTCGTTAATAAAAGCCACGGCCAGAACCACACCCAGAAGCCAAATGAAATTCAGCTTGCCCTGGATTCTGATGGGACGGATGTTGGTTTTGTCCAGGACTAACCTTTCCGGCTTTTCCTTCTTGTGATAATAGGAATCAACAAAATAGTAAATTATTAAAAGCAGGGCATTTGCCACAATCCACTCTGGAAAAAGCCCGAAAAACCACGAGAATGACGCTCCCCTCAGGTACATCATGAATAATGGCGGATCTCCGAGCGGGGTGAGCAGGCCGCCGCAGTTTGCAACTATACCGATAAAGAACAGTATTGTATGCACCTTGTATTCTCTTTCCTTGTTCGTCTGTATAACAGGCCGGATAAGCAGCATTGCCGCCCCCGTTGTACCCATGACCGAAGCCAACAGGGCGCCAATACCCAGAAATATAGTGTTTACTATCGGTTTTGCTTCAATATCACCCGTAAGGAATATCCCGCCTGTGATCGTAAAAAGTGAACCGAGCAGGATTATAAATGGCAGGTAATCAAAAACCAGCGTCTCAAACAGATGCGACTCTAAGCCCGCGCCTATCAGATATATAATGATGGGAATACTTAAAATAGAGGCAACTATCAGCTTGTTTCTGTTCTTATCCCAAAAATGATTCCAGAACAGGGGAAAAATGGCAATTGAAGCTAGCATCAGCACAAAAGGTAAAAGACTTATTAAAGGAATACTAACCAGGGAATTTTCCATATATTTAACCTTAATTTTTTTAACTCTGTTAAAAACCGGAAATGAAAACTAAAGAAATATTCTCAATTTGAAAACAGGAACTTTATCTTTGTTGTACTTTAAAACTATTATTAACTGACCGATTTATTAAATTGATATTAACGCCATTCATAGATATATTATTTTGAATGAATTTACCGTTTATGATTAAAACTTTAATTATTCTTTTGATTGCAGGCACCGGCCTGTTGTTTGCACAGAACGAACCTGCTTTTCAGATTGCGCGTGTAAAATACAGTGGTGGCGGAGACTGGTATAATGATCCTTCAGAAGAGGTAAACCTTCTTAAATTTGTCAAGGAACATACTAATATCAACGTTAAACCCGACTACGTTTTCGTAGATATAAACAGCGACGACATATTTTCCTATCCTTTTCTCTACCTGACCGGACACGGCAATATAGTACTTTCCGACAATGAAGTTGCCAGACTGAAAACATACCTGGGGAATGGCGGTTTTTTGTACGTGGATGACGATTATGGGCTGGATAAGGCTTTCAGAAGAGAAATTAAAAAAGTGTTCCCCGACAAGGACCTGGTGGAGCTCCCATTTAATTACGGACTCTATCACTGTTTCTTTGATTTTCCAAGCGGGCCGCCCAAGACTCATGAGCACGATGGCAAACCCCCGCAGGGATTTGGCATTTTTTTAGACAACAGGTTGGCTGTATATTATACTTATGAGAGCAACCCGAGTGACGGCTGGGCTGATCCCGAGGTACACAACGATCCTCCGCAAAAAAGAGAGGAAGCACTGAAATTCGGAACTAATCTGGTCGTATGGGTATTATCTCATTGAGGCTGAACTTTTGACTATTTACTTTTGACTTTAAAATGAACCCTTATTATAAAGAAATACTAAATAAATTTGACAGACTGTCAAGACGGGAATACGCCAGTCTGAGTATGGCGGGACTTGCCCTGGCCCTTACTGTCATTGTACTCGTATTTACAGGCCTGTCCTACCTGGAACTGGCCGCCAGGTTTTCATCTCTGGTCAGGACCGCACTGTTCTTTGTTTTTCTGGTTGCTTCTTTCGGGCTGGTGACTTACCTGTTTTTGTTTCCCCTGGCCAGATACCTGAACATCTTCAGGCATACAGACTACAACACAACGGCCCTCAGGGTTGGGAATTTCTTCCCTTCTATTAAAGACGAGCTTCTTAACGCCATGCAGCTCATTGAAATTAAAGACAGCGGAAGATACTTCTCCCGGAGTCTGGCTGATGCGGCTTTTCAGCAGATATACCTGAAGACAAAACCGATTAACTTTTCTGATCTGGTAAAGTTCGACAGGGCGAAAAAAATGCTCAGGTATTTTGTGGCCTCGCTACTCTTTGCCGCCGTGTCATTTCTCTTTGTGCCGGGAGTCCAGGCCGCTTCGTTCAGGTTTGTCAATTTTAGCAGGGATTTTGTTCCGCCCGCAAAGTTTATATTCGACGTGCATCCCGGAAACGCCGAGGTTACAAGAGGCGAAGATGTAAAAATCAGAATCAGGATACAGGGCCCCGTACCCAAAGACGTAAACCTCTACATTAAATACATTGAACAGACAGATTTTGAACCAAAGAACCTGCAGACAGATTCAACCGGGACCTATACATTCGAAATACCTGCCGTCAGGAGCTCTTTTACATACTATGCCACGGCTGAAGACGTGCAGAGCTATGAATTTAACGTTAGCGTAGTCGATAAGCCGGTCATCCGTGCGCTTGATGTTTCAATTACTCCCCCCGCCTATTCCAGACAGCCTAACCAGAGCCAGCAGGACAACGGCAACGTAACGGCACTGACCGGAAGCCAGGTTGGCTTTGAGATCTCTGCTACGAAGGAATTAAAGTCGGCAAAAATTTTATTTACCGACAGCACCCAGGTTCCCCTTCAGGTAAATGGAAGGAATGCCGCGGGTATGTTTAAGATCAGAAAAGATGTCAGCTACAGTATCATTGTTACCGATCCGGACGGCCACACTAATGATAATCCCATCAGCTACTCAGTTAAGGCCTTGCAGGATGCATACCCTGTTATTGATTTTATATCACCAAATAAAAATACTTCACTCTCTGAAGACGACCGCCTCGCTCTTCTGCTTAAGATCAGCGACGACTATGGTTTTAACAGACTCATGCTCCACTACAGGCTCTCGGCTTCAAAACGCGAAAACCCGCAGGAGAATTTCACTTCAGTTGAGATTCCAATAAGGAAGTCGGAAACCGATGAGGACGTAAACTATATCTGGAACCTCTCGCCATTAAGGCTGAGATCAGAGGACGTAATTACCTACTACCTGGAAGTGTTTGATAATGATAACGTGAGCGGTCCCAAATCCGCCAAAACCGGCACCTTCAGCGTGCGCGTGCCTTCACTGGATGAATTGTTCAAACAAGCCGACAACACACAGCAGGCCTCTGAAAAGAAGCTGGGCGAAACCCTTAACGACGCACAGAAACTGAAGGAGAACCTGGAGAAACTGAGCCAGGACCTGAAGCAGGATAAAAAGGACATCACATGGCAGGAAAAGGAAAGAGTGGACAAGGCTCTGCAGAAATTTGACGAGCTCGAGCACAAGGTTGAGGATATAAGAAAAGACATGGCCAAAATGCAGAGCGATATGCAGCAGAACAACCTTTTATCCAAGGAAACACTGCAGAAATATATGGAACTGCAGGACCTGTTTAAGAAACTTAGCAGCGAAGAGATGAAAAAGGCCATGGAAAAAATGCAGCAGGCCCTTCAGCAGATGAACAGGGACAATATACAGCAGAATATGGAACAGATGAAGCTTGACGAGGAACAGTTCAGAAAAAGCATTGAAAGGACTCTTAGCCTGCTTAAAAGAACACAGGTTGAACAGAAGATGGATGAGATTTTCAAGAGGACACAGGAACTCACTAAGAAAATTGAGGAGCTGAAGCAGGAGACACAAAAAAGCAACCTGAACGACATGAATCAGAAACAGGACCTCTCACATGAACAGAAGGATGTAACAGAGGACCTGAAGGATCTTTCGCAGAAGATGAATGAATTGCAGAACAGAATGAAAGAGTTTGAGGATATGCCGCAGGATAAAATGCAGAAGGCCGCGGATGAATACAATAAGCAGCAGAACGAGAAAATTTCCCAGCAGGCCGAACAGAACCTGCAGATGGGACAGAAGCAGCAGGCGCAGCAGAACCAGTCGAACCTCTCCCGCAATATGAAACAGATGCAGCAGCAGATGCAGAAAATGCAGCAGCAGATGCAGCAGCAGAACCAGATGCAGGCCTTCAATAATATGCGGAAGATATTAGATAACCTGCTGACACTATCAAAAGAACAGGAAGCATTAAAGAACCAGACGCAGAAGATCGAAAGCAACTCTTCCCAGTTCAACGAGAATGCAAAAAAGCAGAGCAATCTGCAGAGCGGAATGGATAAGATACTCTCCCAGATTTCACAGCTCTCAAAAAAGACCTTTGCCATTTCACCCGAGATGGGACAGGCTCTGGGTAAAGCCCAGCAGGGCATGAGACAATCGATGAGCGATCTTCAGAACCGGAATGGCAGCTCGGCCTTGAACCAGCAGACCGGAACAATGACCGCTCTGAATGAATCTGCCGAACTATTGAAGAAATCCATGGAAAACCTGCTCAGCGGCGGAGGAAGCGGGGGCGGAATGATGTCTTTGATGCAGCAGCTCAATCAGCTTTCACAGCAGCAGATGAACCTCAACAACATGACACAGATGATGAACAAGGGGGGGCTCAGCATGCAGCAGCAGGCGGAAATGCAGAGACTGGCCCAGCAGCAGGACCTCATCCGCAAGTCACTCGAACAGCTTAATAAGGAAAGTAAAATGACGGGTGAATCCAGGAAGATGCCAGCAAACCTGGATAACGTGTTAAAGGAAATGCAGGAGGTTGTCGCCGACATGAAAACCGAAAAGCTCAATGACAATATTGTTCAGAAACAGGAAAGAATTCTTTCAAAGCTGCTGGATGCCCAGCGTTCTATAAATGACCGCGATTTTGAGAAGGAAAGGGAATCGAATGCCGGAACCAATATAGCGCGTGAATCCCCCGCAGACCTGAACCTTTCCTCACAGAAGGGCCGCAACAAGATTAAAGACGAACTTATGAGGGCCGTACAGGAAGGCTACACGAAGGATTACGAAACCCTTATACGCAGATACTATGAAACACTGCAGAAAGACTCATCTGGTAAATAAGCCGGCTGCACAGATTATTGATTAAATAAAAAATCCCGGGGAAATAAACTCCCCGGGATTTTTTTTAATGGCTGAGGCAGACTGTGCTAGAAATTTACGGTCCTGCGGTAATTCTTATCCTGCTTTTTCGGAGGAGTACCATAATGAAATCCCTCTGAATCTTCGTATCCTTTTGGCGCAATCATCAGCTCAATACCTATCCAAATAACAAACAAAACCAAATACAGGAATAAATACAGCATTGTATTCCCTCCTTTAAATGACAAATTACCTTAATGACTCCATATGATATTGATTCCGCGGCCCTTCGTATTTCAATATTAATTAATGATATTCAGAATATTTTTAAAAGACAAGACCCAAAAACAGCACCGTCCCGGGTTGTGACCTTTGACTGATTTTAGGACCTGTGGCTGAAAATATGGAAATGGGTAAACAGGAGCGGGGTTCTTAAGACTTGCCGGGCGGAACCAAAATGATTTTCTCCGCCCGGGCAACAAAACTGAGGAGGATTTTCTTTTAGAGCTCTTTTTTATATCTTTCGCTGATCAGCCTGTAAACACGCGATGAGATCTCCTTCATCTTGGGCCGCGCAAGACCCTCCTCTAAAGGCATAAAGCAGGCGATTATGTACCTGATCTTACCGTCATCCACTATCCCGACGTCATTTGTCCAGTAGGAGAACCACCCGGTCTTGTCGTAATACATTGCGTTTAATGGGAGTCCCGAGGCAATTTTCGACTTGTCCAGCTGCCTTCCGAAGAAACTTTTAAGCTGCATGCTGACCCAGGGATTTATCATATGATCCGTAAATACCTGGTACATAAAGTCGGCTGCATGAAGGGCCGAGGTCATAGTGCCCCTTACTGTATCATACCCCGGATCCTCAAATTTCCTTTTTAAATACTTTCTCGTTACCTCACTGCCATACCAGCCGTAGCTGTGCATCATTTCGTTTATATTCTTCCTGCCCGCAACATCAATAAGGCAGTTTGCAGCAGAGTTATCGCTGCGCGTGATCATCAGATCCAGCAGGTAGTTTATATTCACCGTGTCACCATCTTTTAACAGCGGTCGCGGATCGGTCTTAATTTCCCTGCTCCTGTCCACGACATTCGGATTTTTGGCCACGTATGGTGCAAAAAGAGATTGCCTGCCGTCTGAAACCTGGGCTAAAACCTGAGCAGCCACGTACATTTTATATACGCTGGCCGGATAGATGAAATTATCCATGTTCACGCCGCCAATCAGCGGTTTGCCCGCATTCAGATCGATTACGGCAAAGGATATCTGCTCAATGCCGTCCTCACCAACATTAAAATCCTTGTCCAGTTCCAGCGCGGCAACTATCTTCTGCAGCTCAGCGGAGAGATCCTTGTCATACCTGTAATATCCCGGAATCTTTACCTCCTGGGCCTGCAGGCAGGAAACGAAGAACAGTATCAGAAGAAATGGTAATACCTTTTTCATGCTTATTCCTCTTTTGGTAGATATATAATTTTGTCTAACAAATTTTATATTCACTCACACACTCAGCACTAAACAGGGTCAATGTGCACGAATACCTTGCGAATTTCGGGCAGCTCCTCGATCGCATACTGAACATTCTTGCCGATATCGTGAGACTCCTTTGTTGTGGCCGATTTATTTACTTCAATGTGGATTTCAATGTGGAATTTGTCCCCCACATAGTGCGAGCGCAGATCATTCAACCCCTCCACACCCCTTATCCTGAGTGCCCGGCTGGCAATCTCCATTATCAGGTTCTCGTCAGCAGCGCGCCCCATCAGGTAATCAATATTTTCCTTTGCTATTTCATAGCCCGAACGGAGAATGAAGAATGCAACCAGTAGTCCTCCTATACCGTCAATGCGGGGATATCCTATCTGCACGCCTATTACTCCCAGCAGTGCAAGCGAGGAGGCCAGCACGTCATTAATGCTGTCAACTGACTGGGCGCGCACGGCCGTACTGTTGTACTTGCGGCCTATATAGACCTGATACCTGTTCAGTACAATTTTTGTCGCGATTGTAATTGCGAGAACGGCATAAACGTAACCCGAAATTTTCACGTCTGCAGGAGTAATTATTCTTCTTATGGATTCCTGTACTATGTCCAGACCCAGAACGCCGGCAAATACGGCGACTATGAATGTAGCTATGGGCTGGGCGGCAGCATGCCCGAACTGGTGCTTGTCATCCGGCTTTAAGGTCGAAATCCTCACGCTGTACTTAATTGCCAGTGAGGATATAATATCTGTTGAAGAGTTGACCGCTTCGGAGATTATGGTAATTGAATTCGAGATAACCCCAACGGTAATCTTTAACAGAAAAAGAATAATGTTTGTTACCAGCGCCAGGCTGGTCGCTTTTTTCAGCGGGTCGGACATAAAATTTTATATTTCCTGCTTTCTTGCCTTACTGAACCATGTGATGGTATGCGGGCTTCCCTTAATTTAAAAACCCGGACATAATGCCGGGTTTAATATAATAAAAAGATTTTATTTTTTTGTGAATGCAATTAAAATACGCTGACAATGATATTCTGCCGGTGTATCTTGCTGCACCCGGTCAGGCTCTTTCTTCCCAGACCTGGGATATAGTAACTATATTTTTTACTGCCATTTCCATGTCCTGAATGGCAACCCATTCAAGCTGGCTGTGGAAACTGTGTTCACCTGCAAAAATATTTGGCGTCGGGAGTCCCATATATGACAGGCGTGATCCATCCGTGCCTCCGCGTATTGGAGAGAGTATGGGTTCAACATTTAGCCTGCTCAGGGCCTCGATGGCATTGTCGGCTACCTGAGGATGGTTGTCAAGCACATACTTCATATTTCTGTACTGCTCGATCACCTCAAACTCCATGCGTGAACCCGGGTAGGCCGCCACGGCTTTCTGTGCCAGGTCCTTAAGCATGTCCTCATATCCTTTAAGTTTTTCCGTAATAAAATCCCTGATTATGAACTTAACAGTCGTTAATTCTTCGTTGCCTGTTACTGCAGTAGGATGAACGAACCCTTCCCTTTTTTCGGTGGTTTCAGGGGACAGGTTTTCCTTGGGAAGACTGTTAAGGAAATATGCGGCAATTTTCAGTGAATTTACCATCTTACCCTTGGCATATCCGGGGTGTATGTTTTTGCCAATAAACTTTACCACTACGGCATCGGCGCTGAAGGTTTCAACCTCAACTTCTCCCCTTGAGGACCCGTCCACAGTATATGCGTATTCGGCACCGAACTTCTGTACATTGAATTTTTCCGTTCCGCGTCCTACTTCTTCATCCGGAGTAAAGCATATCTTGACCGTACCATGCTTAACTTCAGGATGCGTCAGCAAATAATTTACCGCGTCAACAATTTCAGCAACGCCGGCTTTGTTGTCAGCTCCCAAAAGCGTGGTTCCATCAGTGGTAATGATGTCAAAACCTATCATATTCTTCAGGTCAGGATTCTTCTCCACCTCGATTACCTGCGATTTATCCTTCTGCAGGACAATATCGCCGCCCTGGTAGTTCCTGTTTATAATTGGATTAACGTTATAACCGCTTACAGCAGGTGAAGTATCCACGTGTGAGATAAAACCAATTACGGGCACCGCTTTATCCGTATTTGAAGGAAGCGTGGCAATCACATAACCGTTTTCATCAACATGTGCATCCTCAAGCCCAAGCTCTTTTAATTCCTGAGCCAGGTCGCGTAATAGTATAAGCTGTTTTGCCGTACTCGGAAAGCTCTGTGATTCCTCGTCCGACTGGGTATCATACTTGACATAGCGCAGAAATCTTTCTACACACGTAAACTTATAATTTGAATCAAACATTTCAGCCTCAGAATTTATGAGTAAATATAAATTAATACGGTATTATATTGAAAAGGGCCTGAAATTTCAATTATTTTGCGGGAGCCATTCCCCATTGGGCCCATTCTTCCTTTGCCGGTCCATAAACTCCCGGTACCAGGAGACCGGCCTGACGCATAAGAACGCTCATCTGACCGCGGTGGTGTGCCTGGTGCCTGATAAGCACGTCCAGCGTTACGCCGTTAGCCCACTGTTCACCATACATGTCAACTACCTCTAAAAGGGTGGCATCATTCCAGTTATTGGAAACCTGTTCAAGAACCGACCTGGCTGCAAGCTCATAGATTCCCCTGATTTCTGCGGCACTTTCCGGCATCGGAGCATCTTCAGCGGGACCTTCAGCCTTTAGACCGGCTCTCATCAGCATTTCACCCAGCGACACGGTTATGTGCCATGCAATAAAGCCCAGGGTGCGCCCTTCGGGTACAACGGGCTGTGCAAGTGATGCATCGGTCAGATTGCTCATCATTTTTAATGTCGCCTGGCTTTCATATTCCCATTCTTTCCTGAAATCAGAAATCTTATAGAACATATTTTCCTCCCCGTTTTTTAATATTTTGAATTAAAACAAAATTATGAAATATATGGCTTTTTACAAACTGGTTTTGTAAAAGAAGTTGAATTATTGCATGAGTTCCTGGACCTCTACAACCTGCTGCCTCAGAGGTGGGCCCTGATATAGGCCTTAACGTCAAATTTTCTTTTACACCCCTCATAGTTCATGTATCTGATTTTGCCAAATACATCCCTTTCCCCCCATGCCCTGTCGTGCACCTCGCCAATTGACCATGCTATACCGGTATATCCGTTCGGGTCCCTCCCGTCGAGCTCATATTTGTCGTTCAGATATATGGCCGTTTTAATTGCTTCCTCGGGAGACCGGCTCCATTCGAGTATCTTCTTTGCCCAGTACATGCGCATATACCCGAACATCTTGCCCGTGGTCGTCATCTCTTTCTGGGCGGCATTCCACAGCTCATCGTGCGTTGCTGCCTGCTCAAACTCATCCGTTTTATAGATATACTCCCTTTTGTCATCCCTGTGCCTGTTCAGGGTTTCCCTTGCCCAGTCAGGGAATCCATTGAAGGAATCATAATCCTGGTTGTAATTGCAAAAGTTATCAGACAGCTCGCGCCTTATTATCAGCTCTTCCAGAAAGGCTTCCGTTGAGGCCAGATCACTGATGGAATGCCCCGCATTAAGGGCAACCCTCTGGGCAGATATCTGTCCGAAGTGCAGATAGGGCGACAGGTTTGACTGTCCGTGTTTCAGGGGATCATTCTTTGTGACAGAATAGGTGGCAATTTTAGTCTCCAGGAATATGTTAAACCTTCTAAGCGCTTCCCTTTCCCCGGGAAGAATCCAATCCACCTCCTTTACACTTCTGTCAGCATCCAACCGGGAGGCAACTTCATGCCAGTTTATATTCCTCTCCGAAGGAGGAATATCCTGTTCCATTTTTTTTACTACTGGAAATTCTTCCAGGAATTCATTAAGAAGGCGTTGTATTTTGGGCCTGATGGTGTAGGCCCCGAACTCCTGCTTTGAGGAGGCAACCCAGCATGGGACTATATTGTGTGCATCAACTTCAAAGAATGGGATATCTATTTGAGAGGCAACCTCGTCTTTCCATTTCCTTTTTATTTTCAGCGGATCAAAGTCTGTAATCAGAATTGCAGCATTCTGTGCTTTTATAAAAGCCGGGATAGTATGGCCCGGATCACCCTGAAGCAGGTAGAAGGGAATATTGTAGTCTTTTAATTCCCTTTCCACCTCAATAAGGCCCCTTAGCATAAAGGAATACTGCCTGAAGGAAGCGCTTATAAATGATGGGACAAGGCTGAAGATTACCAGCAGAGGGCGCTTTTGACTAAGTGCAGTCTCCTGTGCATATATCAGAGACCAGTTATCATACACCCTCTGATCGCGGCTCATCCAGTATATTACGGCTCCCGCCTTAGCGGTACCCGGTTTAATTTCCCTCACCCTTTTCAGATTCATTTAAGGTATCCGGAATTTGTTTTTATATTTTAAACCCCAGGCTTCAGATATCTGTTAAACCATTTCCGCCTCATTTCATCAACTTCCTTTTTGTGCGTTCTGAGAAAATGGTCTCCCCCTTCAAGCATAACCAGACGGAAGGGAATATTATACTCCAGCATTTTTCCGGAGATCTCCAGTGAATCCCTGGGAGATACCCTGTCGTCAGCCGTACCATGGAGCAGGAGAAATGAAGTGGTCCTGGGAAGCCTGTCAGCAATATTTACAATTGAGCGTTTTTCGCAGTCATCCCTGAAATTTTGTGAACCGTATTCACCCAGGGCCTTTTCATACAGTAGTCTCATATAGCGGCTTTCATCGGCAGTACAGCGCAGATTGGCAATACCGCCGCTTATTACTGCCGCCTTGAAGGCGTTACTGCGCGTAAGTGCCAGGTATGTCATCATCCCTCCCCGGCTCCATCCTTCAATGCCCCAGGTGGTTTTATCTGCTATCGGTATTTCATCTGCAAGGGGTATCAGGTTCAGCACATCGTTTACGTCGTCGCCGCCAAACTGATCCCGGCCCTCACCTCCTGCGTTCCCCCTGTACTGTGAAGCCAGGACAACGTAGCCCCAGGATGCAATCTGACCAAAGATTCCACGCGCTGTAAAGTCGTCAATGGTGCCCTGATTACCAATGCCACCTCTGTTCCATATGATGCAGGGATATTGGCCACCGTTCTGCTTAGGATATGCAATAAAACCCTTTACCTTAAGATGGTCCGAAGAATATGTCATTTTTTCGACCCTGGCACCTTCAACCGCATCCTCCCCCCATCCGCTCTTTATCATACGGAGCTGCGCCTGGTTCAGTTCTATTTCTTTTCTGTCAATCAGTAAACTGCTCATATTGCTTTCCCGGCCTATTTACATTTATTGCCAGCGCCTGAAATCTTCATCTCTGCTTTTTTATTTTTTAATTGCCACCTGCTTTATCCTAACGAAATGATTCCCGTTCCAAACAGCTCTGCGTGTGAAGGATGGCACGTGAGAACTATAACCTGCTTTTTCTCTGCAACCTGTCTGATGCATTCAACGGCTACTCTCTGCCTGCGCGGATCCAGGTTAACCAGCGGATCATCCATTACTACAAAGCCCTGCCTTCCATTCAGATAAAAATTTGCCATGCCCAGCCTTACTGCCAGGGCGAGTATATCCTTTGTCCCGGCTGATAACAGTTCCACAGGAATAGTACTGCCGTTAAGCCTTATGCCTTCGGGAACGACCTCATTCATTGAGAGGCTCGAATACTTGTCAATTGTCAGTTTCTGCAGCAGGCTGCTGACCTCTTTCTTGAGGGGTTCAAATGTATCCCTGTCCAGTTCCGCTAAAAGCCGGTTTAATTCCTCATTTATAAGCAGGTAACTCTCGCCTTCTTTTTTAACTCTCTCGAAGATTCCCCTGGCCTCAATTACCTCATACCTAAGCTCTTCGGCCGAGGCACCCGGTTCGTCCTTTTCACAATTGGCTTTTTCCACTCTGAGATCCGAAAGCTCTTCTCTGGCAGCTGAATACCGGGCATTCTTTCTTTCAAATTCACAGACAAATGCCTCCATGGTATCGTATTCCTTAGGGAAGGCCCTGAGCTTTGCTATTTCCTCGTCAATTTTCATCTCTTCTATTTTTTTGGCTGCATGCTGCCTGCTCAGCTCATCCTCGCTCTGGTACTTCTGCTGCCACAGTTTTATCTGACTCTCTTTTTCCTGTATCTTCATTTTTACCGCGGTAAACTTATCCCTCACATCCGCAATCTCTTTCATGATTACGGCTGCCGGCCTCTGCGCGCTGATTTCCTCAAGCGCATTAAACCTGGTCTCCAGGTCCATATAGGTCTGGTCTCCCAATTCCCGCTTCAGATTATCGGCCATTACCTTTGCAGTGTCGAATCTTTCCTTATAAATATCGGCCTTCAGCTTTAGCTCCGCCTCATTAGCAACGGAAAACTTCAGCAGCAGGCTTTCATAATTCCGCCTGGATGTTTCCAGCTGACTGATCAGCTTCTGAACGTCTGCGTTGCCGGACTGGACAGATATGGTCAGGTCCCCGACTTTTATGCAGACACTGCCGCTTGCTGTGTTTTCATATTCACCATTTTCTTTCAGCTGTATTTCCTTCGGACTGCCAAGGCCCTCGGTAAGACTGACCTTTAGTTCCCTGTCCGCACTTATTTTCAGCTTCAGCTTCTGGGCCTCAAACTTGATTTTAAGCTGTTCCAGCGTCTTGGAATTTGCTTCCAGTTCCTCTAAATCCTGCCTGGTCACCCTTTGCAGGTTATTAACCTTTTCTTTTTCACTGATATACTCGTCAAATATCCTCTTTGCCCTGGCATATTTTTCACGGACTATCTTCTGACTCTCATATTTTTCTGCATTTCTTTCCTCTTCCTCAAGCTGGCTGAGTGATGTCTGGAGTTCATCCCTGTTTTTCCTCAGATACTCCAGCTCCACGTCAATCCGGGGCCAGGCCTTCTGCACCTCAACCAGTTCACGGATACTGCCCGAAATTATGGTTCTCTGAAGTTCAAGGTTGCTTCTCTTGCTGGCGTCATCATAGGCAGGCTAGTAAAGGACGACATATTTTTCGAGACAGGCGAGCTCTTCAGATACATTTTTAATTTTTGTTACAATCTGATCAAGCTGCTCTTCAAATTTCACAGCCCTGTTGTAATGGTCCTCAGCCTTACGGAATTTATAGTAAGCATCCAGTATCTTTCCGACGTCTTTTTTCCATTCATTGCCATAGTCCCTCATGCCCTCGGGCTTGCCGGCATTTCTATCCCACCTGGAAAAATATTCATAAACCCTGTCTTCAGTCAGTTTCCGCAGTCTGGGTACTGAAACGCCGTCCATCTTGAAGCGTGAGTTACGCAATATCTGCTGAATGGATTCGGAGGCTTCGGCTTCTTCTTCTATGGTCTTTATTGTTTCTGAAAGTGAGGCCTGTCTTATTATAAGGATATTTTCGTATGTCCCGCGGTTTAATCCCAGAAGAAGATTCATCTTGCGGGTGATTTCCTCGGCTGAAGTATAAAATTCCCCGCCATCAAGACTGAGCCTTGCACTTTTTGTGGCTCCCCAGTGTTTTTCCAGCCTGTAGGTCTCTTCATTAAAAAGAATTTCAGCAGCTACATGTATTGTGTCTCCCCCGCCAATGGGAAGATAGCTGCCCATCTGGGATTTGAACTTTACCGTTGTAAGATTGACATCAGTAAAAAGTACCGCCTTCAGGGCATTAACCAGCGTACTTTTACCCGATTCATTGGGCCCCAGTACCACATTGAGTCCCGCATTAAAGTTAAATGTTCTGTCAGCTGTACCTGCAAATGGCTGGAGCCTGATTGAACGTATTATCATTTCTTTGCCTCCTCGATGAGTTCATAGGCGAGCTGAAGAGCCAGCTCATTTTTAGACTCATCAATTCCCGCCAGCAGGCGGTACGGCAGTGAATCAACAGAAAAGCTTTTTTCAATATAGTCCTTGTCAATATTCAGCGTTACTTCCTGCTGATCTATCTCTATATACAGAACCCGTTCCTTTAACCCACGGCTTACCTCCTGGAGGTATTCAAGTTCGTTTTTATTCAGTCTGCCCCTTAACTTCAGCTTTATCAGAGTTGTTTCAGCGTCCAGTCTGCTTATCTCCGTTTTCAGCTTATCCAGGTCATCCTGCGAATAAACCTCCACGTCCAGCGTCTTAAAGGAATAATATCCGGTTCTGATGGATTCATACTTTAAGGACTTATCCTCCCCGGCTTCAATATACCAGGCATATCCCTCATGGAAACAGTCGAAGCCATCGGGACACGGGGTAGAGGGCATAAAAAACAGGGGATTCATGCTGCCGTTACTCTCAGGGTAGCGGATATGCGTATGCCCCAGAAGCCAGAAATCCGCTCCGCTTTCCTTAAAGTCGCTTATTTTCATGGGAAAGTAATTCTGTTCCATGTCGGGTGAAACCCCCTCCACGCTTCCATGAGCCACACCTATACTGAGTATCGAATTGTTTGCAGATATGTTACCCTTTACCCAGTCTATCATATTGACCGAAGAATGTTTTGTGCGGCAGGCCCCCGGATAAAAAACCACCTCCCTGTCTGCCACGCTCACCTTAACCGGTTCCGGCTTTTCAAGGAAAAGCAGCAGGTGGTCATTCATTTTCTGCCGGAAAACAGACCAGATGGAATCGGCGTCTTCTTCGATAAAATCGTGATTACCTGGTAAAACAGCTACCGAGGTACCCTGAAAATTGTTTAATATTTCGGCCGCTTTCTTTACATCCGTTCTTGCAATGTTTGTCCGGTCGAACATATCCCCTGCAATCACAAAAAAGTCGCATTTGCGGCTGTTTGCAATTTCCACCATTCTTTTCAGGGTTTCCAGAGGCTCAGCAACGAGCCTGTTTTTCAGGGTGGAAGGATAATCCCTTCCTGTAAATTTCAGCCCGATATGGATATCGGCAGTATGGAAAATTTTTATGCTCATAATGCTGGTACGAAAGTCAATTGCCCCTTTTTCCGGTACAATGATTAGTTACAGGCATAAGCCTCTCTGGCGGTATTAACGCCTTATTGCACCAATATATCAAAAAGAGTATTAATAAAACAGAATTTAACGGGGGTAATTTAAGGAAAAAAGGCTCATTAAATCTAATTAATTCAAATACTGAAAACAGGAATCCGCTTAAATCTGGCGGAAATTTGATGAATTATCCTAAGGAGTATCAAAAAGAAGGCATGCCAAAAGAGCATGCCTGTAAGGGAGATTTTATTAAGAACGGCTGAACGGGCTTTTTATCAGTAATTCAGCCAGTAGGTAAACTTCATGAGGAAAATATTATTAGGCTCTGAATTCAAAAGATTCCTGAAATCTCTGCCGAAGGACATATAACCCGGGTTATCCTCATTTTCCTTGGATTGCGTCCACACCAGATATAGTGATGAACCGGGCAGGAACTCCCACCTGAGAACCAGATTACCTCTGAGGGATTTATAATTAAAGTCGGGATTTGAAAACGTAAATGGCACCCCGTTTCCGCCCGGATCAATCGTATACTCATCATTCCCGGCGTCATACTTTACCGAAGAAGGACTAAATGCATTGTAGTCCAGCGAGCGGGGACGTGCTACCTCCTTAAAGTTCTCAAAATGAGCGCTGGAGATCAGCGGCTGAAAGAACATCTGGAGGCTCAGTGTTGAAGAGAAAGTCCAGTTCAGCCTTATATTGGCCGCAATTGTCGTCTGGTTCATTTCCCCCAGTACATAACGCGCACCATAGGTATAGGTTGCAGCAGCGTCGGTAAATTTATCAATCCACTGCAGTCTATCGTAGTTTCTTTCTATCGATGGTCCAATGGAAAAAGTTACCCGTGAGGCAGGTCTCCATTCCACGTCAGTGCTGAAACTGTTTACCCAGCTTCCCAGCTCATCCCGGCCATAATTATCTGCGACGTTCAGTATAACGTTCTTTCTGCTGTCGGTATAGCCATTTACGTTAACCTGGTAGTTCTCTGCATTCCTTACCATGGGACCTCCGCGCGTAAGTCTCATATTATATGTCCGGGGACAGTAGACACCCTGCAGATTCAGTCCGTAGTAGTTCAAAAACTGCAGACGGGTAAAGAGGAAATATCCCGTAGTGGTAGGATTACCCTCAAAGTTAAAGCTCCTGAAGTGGGATATATAGATCTGTTTGCTCCGGAATAAGAACTCATCAGGCGAAAACCACCTGTAGCCCAAAAGAAGGTGTGAATTAATTAAATCCGCCCTCCACTGGAACCCCGCATCATTGGCTTCAAAGCCCGGAGAAACAGCACCCACAGCGGCATTCAGGTAAAAATTTCCCTTCTGCTTATTGAGTGAAACCCTTCCCATCCATCCGGTCATTGAAGTAAGACTGCTGTCAAGCCTGGCATATGTGGCATCCGGCCTCTGCATGTAGCGCAATGGCGATTCCTGCATTAGTGTTAAATAGTCGCTTGTGCCATGGACGTATGAACCGGACATGTTACCCGTTAGAACGTACATATCGTCATCACCAAATGTGGTCCACCCGTCCACACCCAGGACGTTTGAGCGTTCACTGAGACGCTTTCGCAACTCAGAATCTTTTAAGTCCCTGTTTACGGAGGTAAAAATAAAGCCCAGGGCCTGCCTGCCCTCGCTGAACTCCTTTTGCGACCTGATGACCGCATAGTTTGTCAGCGGTTCCATTTCCTGGCTGCTTCTTACACCCGAGAAATCAACCTGTGCGAAAGTCCTTTGTGTTACTGCATCCAGCACGCCCAGTGACCAGTTATCGGCAATCTTGCCCGTAAGCTTGGCCGCTCCAAGTATCCGGCTTTCTTTGGGCAAATCCTCATAATCCGGTTCTCCGTTAACTTCCCCCTGCGGAGTGCGCCCGATCCTCCTGGAATAAAAAATGTCCGGACTTCCCCAGTTAAAATTCCAGTTATCATTGGCTCCGCCATAACCAAAGCTCAGGATATTCGTCCCTTCTATGAAAAAAGGCCGTTTCTCGTCGTAGAATGTTTCAAATGCGCTTAAGTTTACCACGGCAGGATCCACTTCCACCTGTCCGAAATCAGGGTTAAATGTGGCGTCCAGCGTAAGATTGCTGCCCAGTCCTACTTTCAGGTCGCCTCCGAATGATAACTTATACTGATTACCCTTATAGAACGGATCCTTTTCGTCGTGAACCAGATACTGTGATTTTGAAACTATATATGGAAGGATCTCCAGCCTCTGTTTTTTCTCTACTCCGTTTAATCCGGTCAGTTCCGGGAAGTGGGATACAAATCCGCTTTCCTTCTTGGGCACCATTTCGTAGTAGTCCTCTTCATTTCTGCGCTGGATCTTTCTGTAAAGATTAACACCCCAGTTCATTTCCTCAGAATGCTTATACCTCAGCTGCGTAAAAGGTATTTTCATTTCCACATTCCAGCCGTCCTTGTCTGCCCTTGCTGCATAGAACCAAACTCCGTCCCATGAGGGATCTTCCCATCCGTCATTATAAAATACACCATCGGCTACTGTTTCAGAAGGGTTAATAAGGAAGTAAAATCCGGTTCTCTTATCCATATATGGATCGAAAGCCACTCCAAACCAGTCGGAATCTATTCTGTTATCTCTCCTTGCGAGTCTTCCTACAATTGAATCAGGATGTGAGTCATAAAGTTTTGCCGCTATATAAATATTGGATTCATCATAAGCTATCCAGGCACAGGTGCGTTCGGATGCCTTCTCGCCTTCCTTCGGATCCTTCTGTGTAAAATCCTCAATCGGCTGGCTGTGCCATATTTTTTCATTCAACAGGCCGTCAATTTTTATTTCTTCGATGGACTTAACTGCCCTTACCCGCTTGCCTGCCCTGGAGGATGCATTCAGTATACTTCCAGGCAGGATTAAGCTAATAATTGCAAGAGTGAGTACAATTTTCTTCATGAGTATCCGTATGTTTTTATAGATTTAGACGTAGCATTGCAGGAAAGGTTTTTGCCTGATATTAATAATTATTTTATTAATATTTGAGAAACTGCACTCACCGGAAGTGACGGGTACGAAGAGACATCCTCCCCTAAAAAATCTCAATTTTAACATAGTCGCTTTGTGAATGCTGCCAGCCATGGAATTCTTTGTTTCTTTTCATATTAATTGCATATTAATATAAAATGGTGTATCAAAAAGAAAATTAATGCAGAAGCAATACGACGACGGCAGTTTTATTTATCATGCTGAAATCTATTGGCTGCACTCGAGTATATACTTTTTTATTTTCAACTGAACCCTGAATAAGATAATTAATTCATGAATAGAGGCTATTATGAAAACTGTCCGGGAAATACTTAACAATAAGGGCAATGAGGTCTGGTCAATATCTCCTGAAGCAACTGTTTATGAGGCATTAAAGCTCATGGCAGAAAAAGAAATCGGGGCCATGCCGGTCCTCGAAAACGGCAACCTTACAGGTATTATCTCCGAAAGGGATTATGCCAGGAAAATTGCACTGCAGGGAAAATCCTCACGGGAGATAAAGGTCAGAGAAATTATGACAGAAAAAGTGCTCTACGTTAAACCCACGCGCACGGTTGAGGAGTGCATGGCACTCATGACAAATAAGCACATCCGCCACCTTCCCGTAATGGAGGGAAATACAATGAAAGGTTTTATTTCAATTGGCGACGTGGTAAAAGCTATGATCGAGGAAAGGGACTTTCTTATCGACCAGCTTATACATTATATAACAGATACCCCGGCAATCGAAACCGAACAGACGAAGCACGATGCTGCATTAACAACTGAACCGCATATTGCTGTAAAAGGAAGCCGGGCCAAATGATTATAATTTACATACTTAAATATTAAATTATTTATAACTATTTAGCTTATTGAGCAGCGGTATCATAAAAAAATAGAAGGGGGCGCAATTGTTTCATTGATATTATCAGCCTCTTTGCGTAAATTAGTATTTAAAGTATTTGCATAAATTTCCAAAGAAAAAACGGATATTGAACACTAGAAAATCAGATAAAATAAAGGTTTTAATTATAAACAGGTTTTTAAAGAACTCATTTCCCCTATTTATTCAAAGCCCGGAGGGCAATAGTCCTCAAAGAGGAAATGGAAAAAGCTTTTTTTAAACAGCCACTCATGGAGTGGCTATTTTTTTGCCCAAATGTATAATTATGCAATGCGGGTGTGGATTTAAACAACGAAACCAGGATGCAGATTTTTCAAAACTAAAACAGCAAACAGGGAATGAAGAATAAAATAACAGCTAAACTAAAACTACAGGATGGAACCGAACTGACAGGTTATTCATTCGGCTCCGTAAAGAACACGAGCGGAGAAGTAGTTTTCAATACCGGAATGGTCGGCTACCCGGAGACCATGACGGATCCTTCTTACAGGGGACAGATACTCGTCTGCACCTATCCTTTGATAGGCAATTACGGCGTTCCGGATGACGTAAAGGAAAATAATCTTTACCGCAACTACGAATCGGACGCAATTCACGTCCGTGGTCTCATCATCTCCGACTATTCAGAAAACTATTCGCACTGGAATGCAACAAAATCGCTTTCTGAGTGGATGTGCGAACAGGATATTCCCGGTATTTTCGGCATTGATACACGCATGCTTACACGGAAACTGAGGGAAAAAGGTACAATGCTGGGGAAAATTGTTTTTGACGCAGAAAGCGAACCCGTCTTTACCGATCCCAATGCCACAAACCTTGTGGGTGAGGTAAGCGTAAAAGAACCTGTATTTTATGAAAAGGGGAAAAAAAGGATCATCATTGTCGACTGCGGAACAAAGAATAATATCATTCAGGCTTTCTTAAAAAGAAACATATCCGTTATGAGGGTGCCTTATGATTACAATTTTGTTGCTGAAAAAGCCGACGGCGTTGTGATTTCAAACGGACCGGGTGATCCCAAGATGTGCCAGAAGACGATTGAAAATACAAAAAGAGAGTTTCAGAGCGGAAGACCCGTTCTTGGCATTTGCCTTGGAAGCCAGATCCTGGCCCTCGCAGCCGGAGCCGATACCTATAAACTGAAATACGGCCACCGCAGCCATAACCAGCCTTGCAATGAGGCAGGCACGAGAAGGTGCTATATTACCTCACAAAATCACGGTTATGCAATTAATACCGAAACGCTTCCTGAAGACTGGCGTGAATGGTTCAACAACGACAACGACGGCACCAACGAGGGAATTATTCATATTTCCAAACCCATATTCGGGGCACAGTTTCATCCCGAAGCCTCCCCGGGTCCGGATGATTCGGAATTTATTTTTGACATGTTTGTGAGGGCACTAAAATGATGATAATAAAGAAAAAAGCAAATAAGGTTTTAATCCTCGGCTCAGGCGCGCTTCAGATCGGACAGGCCGGAGAATTCGACTATTCGGGCAGCCAGGCCATAAAGGCCCTGAAGGAGGACGGTGTTACAACCGTGCTCATTAACCCGAATATTGCAACAATACAGACTTCTGAACAGTTTGCCGACAAAGTCTATTTTCTGCCCATCAAGGCTGAATTTGTAGAAAAAATCATACAGAAGGAAGAACCCGACAGCATTCTTCTGGGCTTCGGCGGCCAGACTGCACTTAACGTGGGCGTGGAGCTTTATGAAAAGGGCATCCTGGAAAAATACAACGTTAAGGTCCTCGGCACACAGGTCGAAGCAATCAAGAATACCGAAGACAGGCTGCTTTTTGGTAACAAGGTAACCGAAATCGGCCTCAAGGTTGCAAGGAGTAAAACCGTTGCATCAATGGATGAAGCCTTCCAGGCGGCCGAGGAGATCGGATACCCTCTGATGGTCAGAATCGCCTATGCCCTCGGCGGACTTGGATCCGGAATAGTTAAAAACAAGGAAGAACTGTCCGAAAAGGCAAAAAGAGCATTCTCATTTACCAACCAGATCCTGCTTGAAGAATCTCTCTACGGCTGGAAAGAGGTTGAATATGAGATTGTACGCGACCGCTATAACAACTGCATTACCATCTGCTCCATGGAAAACCTGGATCCTATGGGTATTCATACGGGTGACAGTATCGTGGTTGCCCCGGTGCAGACTCTCTCGGCCAGAGAGAACTTCATGCTGCGCTCAATCGGAATTAAACTCATCCGCCACCTGGGCATCATTGGCGAATGCAATATACAGTATGCTCTCGATCCTAATTCTGAGGATTACCGCATCATTGAGGTTAACGCCAGACTGAGCAGGAGCAGTGCGCTGGCATCAAAGGCAACCGGATATCCTCTGGCCTTTATTGCCACTAAACTTGCCTTAGGCTATGGTCTTAATGAGGTTGAAAACATTATAACACAGGAAACCTCAGCCTGTTTTGAACCGGCACTGGATTATATTACGCTCAAATTCCCCCGCTGGGACCTGCAGAAGTTCAGCCAGGTCAGCACACTCCTGGGCTCTGAGATGAAATCTGTCGGCGAGGTAATGTCCATCGGCAGATCTTTCGAAGAGGTAATTCAAAAGGCCATAAGAATGCTGGACGTCGGGATGAACGGTTTTGTCTGCAATGAGATCGAGCTGGGCGACCTGGAAAAGGCAATTGAGGCACCCACAGACAAGAGAATGTTTGCAATTGCAAGGGCCATGCAGGAAGGTTTCTCCGTAGATAAGATCCACGAACTTTCGAAGATCGACCGCTGGTTCCTCTATAAGCTTAAAAACATCGTGGATATGGAAAAAGAGCTCTCTGCCTCATCCTTTGGAAAGCTGCCCGCAGAACTACTCAGGGAAGCCAAACAAAAGGGCTTTTCGGATAAGCAGTTAGCACAGATATTAAACACGGACGAACAGTCCATGCGCAGCAAAAGAAAAGAACTTGGCATTCTGCCCGTCGTTAAGCAGATCGACACACTGGCAGCCGAATATCCGGCCAGGACAAATTATCTCTACATGACCTATAACGGCACTGAAGACGACATCAGGACCGGAGAAAACGACCAGATTGTTGTCCTTGGCAGCGGCGCTTACCGCATAGGAAGCTCGGTTGAATTCGACTGGTGCTGCGTTAACTCAGTACAGACACTCAACAAGCTGGACTACAGAACTATCATGATCAACTGTAATCCCGAGACCGTCAGTACCGATTACGATATATGCGACAAGCTTTATTTTGAGGAGCTCTCCTTTGAACGGGTGCTTGATATCTATGACAGGGAAAACCCGCAGGGCATTATTGTTTCGATGGGCGGACAAATACCCAATAACCTGGCCGTGAAACTGCATAATTCAGGCGTGAAGATACTTGGCACCTCGCCCAGCCAGATAGACAATGCAGAGAACAGGCACAAATTTTCCCAGATCCTTGACGACCTGGAAGTAGATCAGCCGCAGTGGAGTGAATTAACGGATCTTAAGGATGCCAAGGAATTTGCTTTAAGGGTCGGATACCCGGTTCTTATAAGACCCAGTTATG
>JBLMZM010000345.1:0-10492 GCA_050258815.1 Ignavibacteriales bacterium | reverse complement strand
AATGGTACACTTTGCGAAGTTCTTTCTGGCGGCAAAATTGACGATTATGGACTTAGTACTAATAAAAACCGAGGAATATATGCCCAAAACAGTGATACCCCGTGAAAACTGGATGGCCTTTTTTGACGAATTCAACAGGGAAAACAGGGGGAAAATAGTTAAAATTGAAATTACCGACGATGAAGATTACAGGGTTGATTATGCGGAAAGCCTTCCTCTTCAGGACGTCCAGATCAGCTCTAAAGATCATAATAATACCTCAGTTCAGGTATCGGCCGGCATTTCCTCTTCATTTACACACATAATTGACCAGGCAGATACCATAATCCTGGTTGAAAATGAGGAAGAATACCCCAGAGTTCTGCAGATCCGCTCCGCACTTGGCCGCAGCGCGATAATCCGCTTCCATCCTGTAGGAATCAATGACAGTGTACGTTGAGAGATGTTTATTCATTAATACAAGTAAACCGAGGGGACCAGATGAGCGAAGCAGCAACGGATGCACTGAACAATAAAACCGCCGAAAAAAAGGACAAAACTGGCATTACCGGCATTCTTAAAAAACTGGGTCCCGGGTTAATCACGGGAGCCTCCGACGATGATCCGAGCGGCATAGCCACCTACTCACAGGTGGGGGCACATTTCGGCTACGGTATGCTCTGGTCCATTCTTTTCTCATACCCTTTAATGACCGCGATACAGGAAATCAGTGCGCGGATTGGCAGGGTTACAGGCAGGGGCATAGCCGGCAATCTGCGCAAATACTACCCTAACTGGATCAGCCATGTAATTGTGGGTCTCATGGTCATTGCAAACGTGATAAATATTGGGGCGGATATTTCTGCAATGGGCAGTGCGCTTAACCTGCTTATAGGGGGACCCGTTCTGCTTTATGCCGTCCTGTTTTCACTTTTATCCGTAGTCCTGCAGATATATGTCCCTTACACAAAATATGTCCGCTACCTGAAATGGCTGACGGTTTCGCTGTTCTCTTATGTAATTACAGTATTTATAGTAAAAGTGCCCTGGGCAACGACTCTTAAAAATACATTTTTGCCCTCATTCTCCTTTAACCCTGTTTACCTCACCTCCCTGATTGCCGTGCTGGGCACTACCATAAGTCCCTACCTCTTCTTCTGGCAGGCCTCACAGGAAGTTGAGGATATAAGGACCACTTCGGAGGAGGATCCCCTTAAAAAAGCACCTCAGCAGGCTCCCGAACAGATCAAAAGGATCAGGATCGACACTTATCTGGGGATGGCGTTTTCAAATATTGTGGCATTTTTTATCATGCTGGCAACCGCCTCCACGCTTTATACCCATCATATCACCGACATTAATACTTCCGCACAGGCAGCCGAGGCACTCAGGCCCTTTGCGGGGAAATTCAGCTTTTTACTTTTTAGTGCAGGAATAATCGGAACGGGACTCCTTGCAATACCGGTGCTGGCCGGTTCAGCGGCATATGCCGTGGGTGAGGCCTTCAAATGGAAGATCGGACTCGAACAAAAGCCCCGGAATGCAAAGAACTTCTATGGCGTACTGGCTGTTGCAACCATGCTGGGACTTGCACTGGATTTCACCCCTATAAACCCCATCAAGGCCTTGTTCTGGTCTGCCGTAGTCAACGGAGTCATTGCCGTCCCTGTAATGATAATAATGATGATCATGTCTTCCAGCGCGAAAGTAATGGGAAATTTCACCATATCGGTGGGGCTGAAATTGGTTGGATGGATATCCACAATTGCCATGCTGCTGGCTTCCATCGGATTATTCCTGACTCTTGGGAAGTAGCGATTGTACCTTATAATAAATGCCTTACCTTTTAAGGGTTACGTCAGATTTCTGCGCCCTGGCATTCCCGCGTTTTACACTGTAGATCCTGTAAGCTATTACCAATACAACAATAAGCAATAATACTGCCGAGGAAATAATGATGTGGTGATGAATGGCGTTGAGAATATTTTTCCATTTCTCACCGAAAAAATATCCTATTGAAATAAAAGTTGCCGTCCAGATAAATCCGCCGGTGTATGTATAAAGCATGAACTCGGATAGTTTAAGTCTGGTAGACCCTGCCAGAATTGCAATAACGTGTCTGACGCCGGGGATGAAGTACCCGAGAACGAGTGCCCAGCGCCCTATTCTTGCAAACCATTCGTGTGCCTTATCCAGCCTTTCGCTGGTCAGGTGGAAGAAGTGCCCGTATTTTTCAAGAACAATTTTACCGAATCCCCTTCCTATAAAATAGCTGATTGTAATTCCGCTGATGCTGCCGGCAAAGGCAGAGAGTACGACGGGAATCAGCTTCAGTTCACCCTTATAAGCCAGGAAGCCCGATAAAGCCAGGAGTGTTTCATCGGGTACCGGGATGCCTACAATACCCAGCATAAGGAGGACATAAATCCCGCCATAACCATAATGATGGATCCAGAATTCTATTGTATCCATTCCTTTTATCTATTTTTTTTACTTAACTTTGTCAAGCAGTATCAGCCGGATATTATCCAGCAATGCGCTGTTTACCTCTCCATTCATATTATCATCAGAAGCGGTAAAAGTCAAGGTAAGCAAATGCATACCCTTCGAAAGCTCCACATGAAGCGAATTGCTGTATCCCCAGTTATTCCACAGGTTATCCCCTCTCTGAGGCATGATAACGGGACCCGCCTCCTTAGAATCTATATTCAGCGTGCGGATTGCACATTTATTCTCAGTGTTAATGGGACCATTGCCGTTGGCATACCTGAAGCCGATGCTGTACAATCCCGTTTCCGGTACGTCAACCTGGAATTCCACGCTCCTGTTTTGGGATTTATCCAGCAGCAGATACCCGTGTCCTGTAAACCCCTGGTAAGCTGAATCAGTCTTTGTGCTGCCTGTCTCTGCTTCAGCCACGATAATATTACCCTCTGGCACAAGGACAGCGGGTTCGCTTAAGAAGGATTCTCTATGGGCAGAATCAGCCGAGAGCACCTGGTATTCCGAATAGGTATCATTTCCTGAAACTGAATATACTGTATCTGAGGTCTCCCCCGCCTTCTTCCCATTCCTGAACACGAAATAACCGGAGGCATTCTTCACCGGTTTCCACGATATAATGCCTTCTTTCATGCTGAGGGCGGGGGTTTCGGGTGCGAAATCAACCGGGAGCATATTGATGCCGTTTTCCTTTGGAATCTTGTTATTCATTGTAATTACAATTTCGTGATTACCTTTGAGGCTGCCTGCAACGGCTGCCTGTCTGAGCCTTCTGCCATCCATAGTCACAGTTGCTATCCCGTTACCGAAGCCTTTGACAGTAACAGAAAGGTTTGAATTTCTATATCTGAAATTCCTTAGTGTTCTTATGCCTTTATATTCCTCAGGAATAAACGGCCTGAAGTATAGTGAATCGGCCGTAAAGTTCATTCCCATTATTATTCTGTAAGTAAGTGCCAGGTTGCCGGCTATGCTCCAGAGCTGTCTGTCTGAGTTAATTTCTGTGCCCATGTAATCGCCCGTTGAGGCAACGAGATTCTCTTTATTGGTCAGGAAGAGTGCCGCAGGCCTGTACACGCATGCCATGGCATTAAGAACCGATTCAGTATTCCCTGCTCTGGCAGAGGCCCAGGCACGTAAGCTTTCCACAAAAGGCCATACTGAATTGTTATGGTAAGGAGGAATATTGGGGATCTGGGGATAGATGCACGGGACTCCAAATCCGGTTACGGGAGTATTCCTGATGATTGCTTTCTGGTTTTCAGCAGGTGCAAGGCCGTCGAACAGAACGCAAAGTGCTTCTCCCAGGGCTTCGGACCTGGGGGATAATGAAAAGTAATTGCGCCCGTAGAGGTACTGTCCGTAATATCCTTTGTCAGCCATCCAGAGGTATTTATTGACGCCGGTTCTTACCTTTCCGGCTATTTCTGTAAAGTTATTATCCGGTTCCTTTAGTTCTGCGGCCATTGCTGAAAGTATCCTGTAGGTTTCGTAATGCACGGCATTGGTGCCCAGGTTTTTTGATTCGTATATATCCCTGGGGTCCATCCACCTGGGGTATGTCTGTTCACGCCAGTCGAGGAAAGAGGATTCGCCGCGGAATAATCCGGTAGGAGCGTCATACACAGTATTAAGGTCAGCCATGGCTGATTTTTTAATTATATCATAGCTGGTTCTGAGCCATTGCCTGTCGCCCGTGACCCTGAATATTTCCCAGGCAGCCAGTGCCCATGTCATGCGGTCAGATGAAACGGGCCATGCGCCTCCGGTTCCGGTATCCTGAATTATTCTGCCGTCCTTAACTTTTGCCATGAGGCTGGTTTTGGAAGCGTCGGGGTTGACGATTGCCAGAGAGAGAAAGATGCTGTAGCTGATATCGCGCGTCCATACTCCGGTCCATTGTGCCCCTGCCATAAAGGCGCCGTCATCCCTTACGTCCATCATCATTTCCTCAATCGCCCTGTTATAGAGCGCATCTACCAGAACAGAGGGTGATTCATAGCGCGGGAAGCGGGAAATATCCTTGGAAAGCTTCCATTCCTTTGCGCCTGAGCCCGGCTGTTCAGGCATAAATTCCTTTGGAAAGTGTATAACTGCTTCGTAGATTCCGTCGCCATCCGGATCAGTGAGCCTGAATTCGGGTCTTTCAGGCAGTGCAGGGAAATTCCAGCTGAGGGGTTCATTTGCACCTGCTACATATACCCCCTTAAAATCAGCCGCAGTAACCGATGAACCATCATATGTCTTATATGAGCCCTTTTCCTTGATATCCGCCAGTACATTTCTCATATTCAGGCGGATCAGCATGTCGTGGTCTTTTTCAAGGAAGGGGCTCACCTCACCGGTGCCGGTCCTTACCACCCCCGTGTCAGCTTTACCGAAAACGAAATATGCGGTATCCACTGCATTACCCGGCTGCAGAAAAAAGTGATGATCCTGTCCCGGCGCCCTTTCATTATCCAGACCATTAATGCTGAACTTCATTGTAATGGTCCTGCTTGTATTCTTCCTGAAGCTGCTTTTATAATCGGAAACTATCTGCCCGCGCGACCTGGCAACCGCAGAAAATTTGCCCTGCACTACCCTGTCCGGGAAGATGGTAAAGAGATCCGAACGGTAAAGGACCTCCTGAGCAGGAGTACTTATGAAGAGCAGAAGAAGGATTGCCGATGCATAAAACAGTTTCATTTTTTCCCCGCAATGTGAAAACTTTAAGAATGCAATTTTATTACCGGTAATTTAGCAACTCAACTTACACAACGCAAATACCCGAGGAATAAAAGTAAAACGCAATAAATGAAATGAGTGTACGGATGAAGGAGGAGCAGGTTAGAAACTATGGAGCCTGCTGCTGCCTGGCGGTGGTATCCTGGGTAGCAGGAGGATTGGTGGTTGAAGGCATCTGCCGCTCGGCCGTAGGCTGGTTGGCAAAATAGATAATAATAGCAAGGATGATCAGGCAAAAAAGAATAACCGTAACCCAGACCCAGAGTCTGGCCATTTTCTGCTGTACATTCAGGTTGCTCATATTAACTCCACTTATTTAACGGATGGTGCAGGTGTATTCTCCGGCAGGGTTCAGAACGGCTTCAAAAAAGATAACTGCACGGGAGACATCACCCTGGCATAAATAACCCTGTTAATTTAATATATCAAATACGGTTTCTATTTCAATACACTAAATTATTCGGCAAGCCAGGCTGGTCTGACCGGTGTGTGACTACAGTAGCATAGTTGAACGGCAGCGGCGGATGGTAAACTGCATTATTGTCCATCCGCCGGTAATTAATTATAAAGCTTATATCAGAACCTTACCTGGAACTCAAGAATGAGCCTGTCCGAGTTTTTGTCGGTCCCATTGTAGTCTGCCTTATAGCTGAAATTCTCGTAATTTATTCTGAAATGTGCGTAGGTCAGCTTTGCAAAACTGAAAGTCAGTCCCGCAGTCAGTCTCGTGAATTCATCACCTGCCTTTTGTGAACCTGGTTCCAGGTATTCATATCTTATGGCGGGACTTATGTATTTTACCAGGTCGCTGTTTACAGGAAAGTCATATACAGCATAGCCGAAGTAGGAACTGGACGAATAGTCAGAACTGATGAGCTGAGTTTTCTTGCGGGCATATTCACTTGCCAGGGTAAGATTGCCGTATTTATAACCGGCTCCGAAATCGAACATCCGTACCTTATTGCCCTGCAGAACACCGCCGGCATAGTTTCCAGATAAATTAAAGCCATTAAAGGGTTTAACCACCGTACGGAAAGCATAGTTATTTGTTTTATCATTCTCGGATTTATTCTGCCCGTTTCCGTCAAACATAGCCGCATCAATATCTACGGGAACAGAAAGCGGCAGAGTATATGAAGCCATAAAACCTATATCGTAAAGGTCGGGACTAACCTTACCCGCAATCAGCGGCCGGTTTGAAAAGGGCGTAGAGTTAGCTGAGATAATGTTATCGGTACTGAAAGGGACCTTAAACTGGCCCAAAGACAAAGAGAGTTTTGAAATTGGTTTTATGGCAATGAATGCGTCATTAAGGATTCCGAGATCGGTTGAGGCATCAGTAAGGAATTTTTTCCCTCCCAAAGTATCATTTTTAGTAGTGGTTTTTGTCAGTGATGCCAGATCAAACAAAAATTTATAGCTGACATATTCGCTGGCATCGCCGGTGACGAGCAGTTTTACATTTTTTACAAGAAAGTTACCCTGTTTTTTGGTTAAATCTTCTTCAAGCCAGGTACGTGCATCACCGTTAATCTTAGGCATAAGATCAGTTTTTTTTTCCTGGGCATAATTCATTGAAGCCAGAGCCAGAACGGACAGTACAGCATAAGTATATAATTTTTTCATATTCCCCTTAAAGTTGGTTAATTTCAAGGGTATTATCGGACGTGTATAACTTTTGTTGAACAAAAATTTTTCTTTTTATCGGCCCTGCGGGAATAAAAAAATGCAGGAGTTATTTCACGAGCAACATTTTCCTGGTCAGGGTATCCTTGCCTGCCTTGAGGCGGTAGTAATAAATCCCGCTTTTGGTGCCGGGTGAAGGGTTGAAGTTGATGCTGTAGTTACCAGGGCGCTCAAATCTGTTAACGAGCCGGGCAACCTCTTTCCCACGGGTATCGAAGATACTCAGGTTCACTTGTCCCGGCACTGGCAGATAGTAGCTGATCACAGTGCGGGGGTTAAACGGATTGGGATAGTTCTGGTGAAGCATGACAGATTTCGGCATACCTGCAATGCTATTGCCCGGAATAACGGCGTTCTTAAGATTGCGGTCGAAAAAAGATGCTACCATTTTCAACACGGCATCTTTCAGGAATGCGGGTCCGCCGTGAATTGCATCTTTTATGGGATAATAAACTACTTCTTTCTTTTGCTTGTAGTAGGCCGCAAGAAGTGCCTTATTAAGCATTTCGCTCTGGTTTACGGGAACAATGGGGTCGCTGGTCCCATGTATTATTAGGAAAGGCGGGTCGTCCTTACTTATATATGTTATCGGATTAGCGAGCCAGCACCTGTCGGGCCGGGTTCTCAAGGCGCCTCCCATAAGAAGTGATTCAGATGAATTCGGAGCCAGGTGGTAGCCGTCGAGCTTCAGGAAATCTGTTGGTCCGTACATATCGCACACCGCCTGAACACGGCTGCTGTATTCAAAATATCCGCCCACATAACCTTCGATATTCATAGTTAAATTGCCGCTGGTGGAGGTCATTATATCCCCTGTGGTACCGAGCAGTGCAGCCAGATGACCGCCGGCAGAGGAGCCCCAGACGCCGATTCTATCGGGATCGATGTTATACTTTGCAGCGTTTGCCCTCAGCCATCTTATGGCCGCCTTGCAGTCGTTCAGCTGTGCCGGAAAAATAGAATCCTGGCTCAGGCGGTAATTAATACCCGCAACGGCATATCCTTTGGGAAGCATAAGGTTCACGGTTACATTTGCGCTTGACTTATCTCCTCCCTTCCATCCTCCTCCATGGATCCAGACGATGAGAGGAAGCTTATCCGGTGTATTTTTTGGAAGATACAGGTCCAGTTTAAGGCTTTTGCCTTTAACCCTGGCATATTCAATGTTGGCAAATGAGGGTTTCTGTGCCATAACTACGGATATTTCCGTAAGCGCCAGGCAGAAGACAAATAAAATAAATAGAGAAAGTTTGACCGGTTTCATAGTTTTACACAGATTCCCTGAATACCGATGATAAACTATACAAAATCCGCCTCTTTTTCAATTTAAATAGCAGAGTACAGCAGGTATAAAAATGCAGCGCATTCGGCAAAGGCTAAACTTAAACTTGAAGATAGTACAAAGATCCGTTATCTTAGTAATTCGCTTTAAGAAGCTAGTCCGGTGAAGCCTCCGGATGACGGATCAGTTCCGTAAAATTACCAATATCATTGGCAAAAAATAAGAATTATAGAATCATTTTAATATAATAAATCACGACAATGCGCAAAGAAAATTTCAGGGCCTACCTTGCCTGGGTCACGGTATGCATACTATGGGGCACGACATACCTGGCGATAAGGATCGGAGTGGAAGAGCTTCCTCCCATGCTTTTTGCAGGATTCAGGTGGCTGCTGGCAGGAACGCTCCTTGTCATTTACCTGAAGGCAAAGGGTTATAACCTTCCGGACAGAAGGGGCTTCATTGACATCTCAATTATGGGTGTACTGCTGCTGGGGTTAGGTAACGGGCTGGTGGTTTACGGCGAGAAGTTCGTCCCGAGCGGACTTGCTGCCCTGCTGATAACAACCGTACCCTTCTGGATCGTTGGCATTGAGGCTTTTCTGCCTCATGGCACACGGCTTAATCTGAAGGTGCTGACGGGATTGATCATAGGACTTCTGGGTGTCGGCGTAATATTCGGAAGCGACCTGAATGCGCTATTTGATGCATCCTATCTGACAGGTATAATAAGCCTGCTCATTGCCGTATTTTTCTGGGCCCTGGGTACACTGTATTCAAAATACAAGAAGGTAAATGTACATCCTCTCATGAGTGCCGCCGTTCAGATGCTGGTAGCAGGATTTTTCCAGTCACTGCTGGGAGCTGCTCTGGGTGAGTTCACGGGACTTCATATTGGATTTCACGGGGCGCTGGCATTCCTTTATCTTGTAATATTCGGTTCCCTGTTCGGGTATACATCTTACATATATGCAGTTACACATCTGCCTGTTTCCTTTGTGTCTACCTATGCATATATAAATCCCGTAATTGCGCTGATACTTGGCTGGTTGGTGCTGGGAGAAAAACTGGACCTGACCACAATTTTGGCGGCTGTAATAATATTTGCCGGAGTTGCGATGGTAAAGCGCGGTACCGGCAGAAAGAAAAGCACACCTGAACCTGAAAGGCAAGAAACATTATCATAAGTCGTACATGAAAAACATTAAACACTATCATAGATGGAGCACTAATAATGAGAGTAATTAAATTCAAGGAAGGCACAAAGGTATATCTGAGGCCATTCCAGGAAAAAGACATCGAGCTGGTTGAGTTCGGGAAGAACAATGCTGAGGTAAGGGAAACACTCTTTCTCTTTGCGCCAATGACACAGGAGCAGGTCCGTGCCGAGATGAATGCATGGTCGGGCAGCAAGGAAATAATGCTGTTTACCATCTGCAGGCAGGATGATAATGAGCCGGTTGGGCAGACAGCTTTTGTAAGGATTGATTACGTAAGCCGCGCCGCCGTATTTTATCTTGCAATTTATGATCCGCAGTACTGGTCCAAGGGTTACGGCGGAGAGGCAACAAAGCTGATGGTGGATTATGCGTTCGACGTACTCAATATGAACAGGCTGCATCTGCACGTCTGTGCCGAGAATCCGAATGCAGTTGAAGCATATAAAAAGGCCGGATTTTCGATTGAAGGCACGCTAAGACAGGCGATGTATCATCACAATAAGTACATTGATTTCTACGTAATGGGAATGTTAAGAGAAGAATATTACAAATAGAAGGAAGATATGCTGGTATTAGTAGGTTCCGGTAATCCGGTAAAGATAAATGCAGTAAAAGAAGCATTTGCAAGGTACTTCGGGGAGGTTGAAACGCGGGGTTTTGCCACGGATTCCAGCGTCCCTGACCAGCCTTTTGGAGAGGATACCTATGCAGGTGCCCGCAACAGGGCTTTAGAACTGCAGAAAATAGATTTGCTGGAAGGATTCAGAGCCGATTATTATGTGGGAATTGAGGGCGGCGTAATGAATTATTATTCGCGCTGGTTCGGGTTTGGGGTGATGTGTGTAATGAATAGTGCGGGAAAAGCCGGTTTTGGATCCTCCCCGCATTATGAACTCCCCTCCTCCGTTGTAGATGAACTGCACAGAGGGAAGGAGCTGGGGACGGTAATGGATGAACTGACCGGGAAGTACAACACAAAACAGCACAAGGGTGCGGTAGGCTTTTTCACGAACGGTGTTATGGACAGAAAGGATTTATATATTCAGGGTCTGATCGTAGCCATCGCCCCATTTCTTCATGAAGAGCTTTTCTTCAC
>JBLMZM010000344.1:0-14853 GCA_050258815.1 Ignavibacteriales bacterium | reverse complement strand
AGGAAAAAATAGTTTGGATTTCCGGAATCGGATGTTCAAGCCGTTTCCCATATTACATGAACACTTTCGGATTCCATAGCATTCACGGCCGGGCTACTGCAATTGCTACCGGTACAAAACTGGCTAACCCCGACCTTACAGTCTGGGTTGCAACAGGTGATGGCGATCTTCTTAGTATAGGTGGGAATCATTTCATCCATACCTGCAGAAAAAACATCGATCTGAAAATATTACTTTTTAACAACAGAATTTATGGATTAACTAAGGGCCAGTATTCTCCGACTTCAGAAAAGGGTAAAATAACAAAAAGTACACCTTACGGAAGCCTGGATTATCCTTTTAATCCTGTCACTCTTGCCCTTGGAGCAGAAGCCAGCTTTGTTGCCCGCTCTATAGACAGGGACCCCAAACACTTACAGTATATAATTAAGAGAGCTGCCGAGCATAAAGGTACCGCTTTTGTTGAGATTTACCAGAACTGTAACATCTTCAATGATGGCGCATATGCCAGATTGACAGAAAAAGAAACCAAGGAAGACAATGTTCTGGTGCTTGAACACGGTAAGCCTATGGTTTTTGGAAAGAATAAGGATAAGGGAATCATAATTGATGGTACAACTCCTAAGGTTGTAAGCCTTACTGACGGTAAATATTCGGTAAACGATCTTCTGGTTCACAACGAATTCGATCAGAGTGTTGTTTTGGCTTATCTGCTTGGCCAGATGAGCAACTATCCTGAATTCCCGACACCGGTTGGCGTTTTCAGACAGATAATGAAACCTACGTATAATGAAGAAATGGAAAAACAGATTCAGGCTGTGAAAGAAAAACGCGGCGAGGGAGATCTGGAGAAGTTCCTTTTCAGCGGAAATACCTGGGAAGTAAGCTGATCTGAGTTCTAAAGTATTAATTAAAGGCGAAGGTATTGTGCCTTCGCCTTTTCTGTTATATAAAGCCCGCTTTTTTATACCCCGATTTTATGTAAAATAGATAATGGGATCATGAACCAATACCATAGTCTTTGATGTTAAGTATTAATGTGCCTTTTTAATTGTTTTACGAATTTTCTAACAGGCAGTTGAGTTTCTATGATAGAATTATCCTATTTGGCTAAAATAATAAGTGAAAACCGGTCCTTTTTAATTACAACTCATGTAAATCCAGATGCGGATGCAATTGGTTCTGAAATTGCATTTTATCTTCTCCTGAAAAAACTGGGGAAAACTGCATGCATAATTAACCATAGCCCCACTCCTTATAATCTTGCTTTCCTGGACACAGACAGCAAAATTGAAGAATATGACCCGGCAAAACATGACCCTCTTTTTGAAGAGGTGGATGTGCTTGTTGCACTGGATCTGAATAATCCCAAAAGACTAGTACGGATGGAAAATGCTTTTGTAAGGAGTTCAAAACTTAAAATCTGCGTGGATCACCACCAGAATCCGGCAGCATTTGTGGATCACCTGTTTATTGGCATCGATTATTCGGCTACGGGACAGATACTATATGATCTTATTAAGGAGAGCGGTATAGTTGAACTGGATTATGAGCTGGCGGTGCCCATTTACGCGGCAATTATGACAGATACCGGATCTTTCCGCTTCGACAGGACTACCCCGGCAATACATCAAATAGCTGCTCATCTGCTTGAGACAGGAGTTGACCCCAGTGATGTTTATGACAGGATTTATGATCAGAGCCATTATGGAAAAATTAAGCTGCTTGGCGAAAGCCTGTCATCAATAAAGCTGGCTTCAGATAACCGGATTGCCTTTATGGTAATTACCAGAGAAGCGCTTGCCAGGTCTGGAGCCGTGGAGGCAGAGGTGGACGGCTTTGTAAACTATTGCCTTTCAATAGAAGGCGTTAAGGTTGGGATACTCTTTTTCGAACTCAATGACGGAATAAAGGTAAGCTTCCGTTCCAAGGGGAAAATACCTGTAAACCTCCTGGCTGAGGAATTTGGCGGAGGCGGGCACCTGAATGCTTCGGGAATCCGTCTTTTTAATGTGGGGCTAAATGACCATATTGGGATAATTATAAAAGCTGCAGAAAAATATCTGCTTGTATAAGAATGTGATTAAATATGTGAACTGACTTTGCGATAATTGGAAAATTATGTGATGAATTTTAACTTTTGAAAGTAGCTTTATGGATTTTGTTACTATAAATGCATTAGCAGATAAAAAACAGATATTAGTAATTAAAGATATCATTGATAAATTATCGGAGCGATTACCGAATCTTATTGTCACTTCCTTTAAACTCGGGAAAATCGGCGAAAATACAATGGTATCTTTTAAGGTTGAAAAGAGTTGCTACAAGATCTTGGTGGAAAAACTGACGTTCAATAATATCAGAATCGTCATGCCTGATGAGAACACAAAGGAAGTTGTAGACACGGCAAAAAATCAGGCAAGGAGCATTCCGCTTGTTATGGGCAAACCGCGCGGCGGTGTTAACAAATCCTCACAGGATGAGCAGAAAAAGACTCTTGAAGAGTATATACGGGACGGTGATTACAGGGAGGTAATTCGTATATCAAGAACTGTGACTGAAGAGAAAGATATTATTGAGAAGGCGAAAAACAGTATTGCCGACACTATATCAAGAGCCATTAACAATGCTTATAATGAAGCCCTGACAAAAAAATACGATATTGCAGTAAATCTGGAAAAGCTTATTAAAATAGCCGCCGACAGTAACATTAAAATGCTTCAGAGAATGGACCTTCTTAAAGATGCCGGACTCAAAGCCATTACTATCTGTGCCGGGAATAAGGATTATGTAGGCGACCTGATCAGTCTTGCAAACAATAATGCACTGCATAATCTGGTTAATATAAAAGCTGCTGTAAAGTTTGCCGAAGTTGTGCTGCCAAATAAGGATATTTACAGGGATGATTTAAATATGGCCATCAAAAATATGAATACCAGATGGTTATCAATTATATCAGCCGGCTTTACTAATGAGCTGAATGCTGAGGAAATGAAATTGTTCGAAAAACTGATTCAATATATTCAAAATCACAGGGCAGGAAAACCATAATGAATAACGTAAACCGAGGAGAACATGTTTAAACTAACTCTGAAAAACGGGAGCGAGAAACCGGCTGCATTAAAGGATTCGGTGATGATCCACTTCTTTGATGAAGCAGGTACACAAAAAAAATGGGAGGCAATCCAGGATACATATAATTTATCGGTATCCAGCCTTCAGGAAAAGAGTTTTTTAGGTGAAAAAGGTAATGAAATTAAGATATTCAAACCTGAGGGAAGTCCTGATCTTTTAATAATAAATAAGGTAAAAGTTAAAAACAGCTTTTCGAACGATTACTTCAGAAATTATCTGGCCGGCTTCATTCCATCACTTGAAAACCAGAATTTCCAGAACCTGCAGATTGTTGTACCTGATTTTGATCCATTCAAAGAGTACTTCTACAGTAATGAATATTTCTGCCAGTCATTTATTGAGGGTGTGCTGCTGGGGAATTACAAGTTCGACAAGTACTTCTCTGAACTTTCTAAAAATAAGAATCTGAACGTCTTTTTTTACGGGACTCAAAAGCAGCTGGATGCTGCCTTAAAGAAAGGACAGGCAGTAATGGAAGGCGTTTATTTTGCCAGGGAACTAGAGAATGAACCATCTTCGGTGCTGACACCCGTGGAACTGGCCCGCCGCTCCGGAAAAGAACTAGCCAAATACGGAATTACCGCCCAAATTTCTGATATCAAAGAAATTAAGAAAAAGGGTTATGGCGGAATAATTGCCGTCGGGAAGGGGAGTGACAACCCTCCGCAGCTTATGAAGTTTCATTACAAACCATCCGGAAAAGCAAAGAAAAAAGTAGTACTGGTAGGTAAAGGGGTTACATTTGATTCAGGTGGCATTTCTATAAAACCTTCTGCCGGAATGGGTGAAATGAAGGCAGATATGAGCGGTGCAGCCGCAGTGATCGGTACACTTCTGGCTGCTGCCAAAGCAAAGCTGCCGGTAGATATTACCGTTATTATACCTGCTGTTGAGAACATGCCCTCGGGGAAGGCCATCAAGCCGGGCGATATAATTAAGACTTCATCGGGTAAATCCATTGAAATAGATAATACGGATGCTGAAGGCAGGCTGATTCTTGCAGATGCGCTGGAATTAGCTGCTAAAGAGAAACCGGACGTAGTTATTGATCTGGCTACACTTACCGGGGCCTGTGTTGTGGCACTTGGTGAATATACTGCGGGAGTGTTTACAAAAAACGATTCACTGGCTGACGACCTGTATAAAGCCGGTATTAACACATTTGAAAGGGTCTGGCGTCTTCCATTGTGGGATGAATATAGTAAGCTGATTAAAAGCGACGTTGCGGACGTAAAGAATGTAGGTGGCAAGTGGGGTGGTGCGATAACAGCGGCAAAATTCCTGGAAAACTTTGCCCCCAAAGAAATACCCTGGGCGCATATAGATATCGCGGGACCCTCAATTGCTAATAACCTTAATAACTATACACAGAAATATATGACGGGATATGGAGTGAGATTGTTGTTTGAATACCTGATAAGCCTGTAAAGGCTGTTGGGACTATTCCGTTTTTCATGTGAAGTTTAATAACGACAGACTTAAGTTAAAAGGGCTGCATCCGTACTCATCCGGGCAGCCCTTTTCTATTTATCAGAATTTAAGTCCAACTGAAATATACTGTACATTATTCAGGCGGTGCATGTCCTGATATGCATAATCAACCTTGATATTAGCAAAATCGAGCAAGCGGTAATTTAGTCCAAATCCAAAAGTGAGCCCTTTTTCAGTATCCCTTTCGAAAATCGAACTATATCCGCCTCTCATGTAGAATATTTCATTCCATGAATATTCAAACCCGGTATTCAGATATTCAGTATGGTCGTTTGGATGAATAGCATCGACTTCAGCAGTCAGCCTGTGGTAACTTGTTTTTATCAGATCAGACGCAATGCCAAATCTGAACATCAGAGGCAGATCGAAGGCATCCAGTTCAACGTTTGTGTTAATCAGGTTAGCATCGCCCGAACCAACGGGCTTAATTACCAGGGCATCCCTTCCATTCATTCTCATTTTTGTCCCGAAATTGGATATACTGGCAGCAATACGGAATTCGTTGAGTATCTGGATTTTGTAGAGTGTCCCAATGTCAATAGCAAAACCCGTTGCATTCATGTGCCATAGGTTTTCACCTATATACTTAGCATTAAAACCGATTGAAAAATTGTCAGTCAGATTTCTGGCATAGCTTAATCCGATCGAGAGTGTGTTGTAAGTGAAATACTCTCCGGTTCCTTCAGGGCGGTCAATTGTACGGACCATCATATCTTCAGTTGAAAGGACGGTTACAAATGCTCCCAGCGTTCCGAACCCGGGGATTGAAGTGGCAAAACCCGCATAATCCAGGTTAATATCTGCCAGCCAGTTAATATGATTGAATGTGACTTCATTTGAAGTAATACCCGAAAGTCCTGCTGGATTCCAGTACGTTGCATTAATGTCATCGGAAGTTGCCGTGAAGGCACCTCCCATGCCAAGGGCTCTCGAACCTACTCCGACTTTCAGGAACTGAGCGGCCGTCGATCCGGTCTTCGTTATTGTTTGCGGGAGCAGAACGACCGGGGACACAATTATAAAAAATATAAATAATTTTATTAATCTCATTTAAAACTCCTGATATTTTCCAATGTTATACTTTGATTCATGACTACTTCAGAAGAGCGAATTTTACTATTTTTTCTCCAACTCCAGGGGCATCAATATGAGCTATGTATAAGCCATATGCTACGCTGAATCCGTCCCTGTTTAAGAGATTCCAGAATTCACGCCCATTCTCTGCGCTGACATCATGAACCAGAGTCTGTACCGGATCTCCGCTCAAAGTATAAATACGGATAGTGCATTTAGACGGCAGATTATCGAAATAAATCCTTCTTTCACCCCTGTTTTTATCCGGAAGCCTGTTTAAAGGCTCAAGGTCGTTATAACCAACATATGGATTGGGAACAACACGGATATTATCCATGGATCTGGAAGCACTCTCAGTACTTATTTCACCTTTGGTTGTTTTCAGTACAAATGCATCATTTGAATTAAACGGTCTTTTTGTATACATCCTGAATAAATCACCATCCGTTGGGTAAACAGGAGTTAAACTGGTATCCGCAGGAGAAAGCAGTTTAATTGCCCATGTCAGTGTATCCCGCAGTGTGCCTGGTGAGCCCGGTTTGAAAAGTACAATTTCTTCACCAATATCCCATTTCCCGTTCTTTGTTACCGATTGTTCCTGCAGGAGCGTGTAAACAGGAGTAGGAACTCCGGTCAGAATATTTTTCACGGAAAAGTTTGAAGGGATTCTAACCAGTTTGCTGTTTTCTACAACAAAGACAGAGTCAATATTATTTGCAGAAAACGTAATTTCATAATCAGCCGGGTATTTCTGGATTTTGCCAAGAGTAAAGAGCCTAGTTGAAAAACTGAGGTTCGTATTCTTCTTGTTAAAACCCGACTTCGGAACATCAACAGCAATATCGGTTTCGTCTATAACTTTAAGGTTGATACCATCGAATATCGGATTTGAATCATCTCCCTTAAGAGATGTACTCTGGTAAACGGGATAGTACCTGTAAGTTATAGTGCATTTTGCACCATCCGGTATTGTACTATGTTCAGTTCTCTGGATTGCCCCGCGCTGCCAGTTGATGACAAAATCGGTACCCGGAGTATAAACAGTTCCGTTTTCTCCCGTGACTTTCAGAAATGAATCGTCAATAAGATTTCTGTTATCCAGTTCTATAAATTTGGTGTCAGAGAGGAAAACAGTTTCTGTTACAGGTTTTGTACTAAAAACAGAATAATTTTTAGCTTTTACCCTGCTGCCGGCAACCGTCATCGTATCACTGAAAGTAAGTTTGTATTCATTATCCTTAACAATCATATCGTTAAGAATATCGAATGAAATTACTCCATTTCCATACCCGTTTTCATGCAATACGTTGTTGCTGCTGATCTGCGGAGGCTGATAACCCGACGCCCGGGGTCCCGGTATTACCTGAACAGTATTCTGATCGAATTTGAACTGGGATGTAACAGGATCAATAGATATTTTCTTTGTAGTTTCCGATGGCGGTATGCCAAGAGAATCGCCATGGTCGTACGCAACAACGGCATAATAGTACGTCTGGCCGTTTATTACATTATTTGAGTCAACAAAACAATGAACCAGACCCGTATTGTCGCCCAGATAATAGTGTACACCGCGCCCCTGATAGGAGACCGGGTGATAACCTTTCCAGTCGTTTACCTGGTCCCATCTGGTATCGTATCCCTTCAGGTCTTTTAAGGGTTCGCTGAGGAATCCAGCACCTTTACCATCGGAAATGTTCTGAATATCGGTAAAAGTTGGATCAGTGCTCCTGTATATTACATAACCTTCAAAGTCACTGCCGGTAATCGGGTCCTTGCTCAGCTCGGCTCTGGAATCCCAATACAGGGTAACCTTCTTATCGCCAGGTACAGCCGTTACTCTTGGTAAATCAGGCGGCTTGAAGAAGTTATAGTTTTTATTATAAATATCCTGAACCGTCTCGGCACTTGTCAAAAGATCATTCAGGTTCTCTCCGAACAACAACGCCATAGAGATTCTCTTGGTTTCACCTTTCTTCAGGGATATATATCCGGAGCCATAGTTAAAGACTATGTCATTTTTAACTGGGATCGGACTGAATGTTCCGGGAATGGAACGGGTCCACATCAGCTCATCATCTCTTACTGAACCGCCGTCCCTCCAGATCCAGCTATTAAAGCTTGTAAGACCTATCTGGTCTACTTCATCAAGGTCAGTAAGTTCATAGTTAGGTTCACCGGGAAGCAGCGGATTAGGAGAGCCGTCATCCAGTCTCTTACCGGCTGTCGGTTTACCATCGCCTTCACCTTCATCTCCTGTGCCGGGAATACCATCGACTCCGACGTCATCAGTTTCGGCATTCCAGTCCTTATCGTCATCAATCTGGTTATCCTGTCTTTCATCAATAATTCCGTCACCGTCATTGTCAATCCCGTCATTTGGGTTCCCGGGACTTTCAAGGAATTTACATCCCAGATAACCTAATTTTATACCCTGGGCTCCAATACCGTCATTATCATAAAAGTAAACCATACTTCTCGAATAAACGGGAATTTTATCCACGTTTACGTCTGGCGTGCTGTATGGCGGCACAAAGAATCCAAGATCGTCTTTATTATCTGCGGCATTGCCCACGTCAGGGTCGCCATATACGCCAAATACCACTGAATCGAGATCCTTATCGCTGATATTCGTGATTGTATAAACAAAGAAAATAGCGTTCTCAGCAAGGGAGTTGCTCCACTGGAAAGCACGGCCGTCAATCTGAATCCCAAGCCCTCTTTTTTTTGTGTCATTATTATAAGGGTAGTAGGGGAATTCAGCATTATCCCTGTCGTCCATTGACCAGAAGCATTCCAGGTCGGCATTATTAACACCCTGAGTAAGATATCCAGGCCATACATATTTGCCCAGAGTCGAATTATACCAGTTGCCAGGCCAGCTGTCTGGTTTACCGTCACGGTTCAGGTCCTCACATGGGTTTGAAGCCATATAAGGCTGATTGGCATCGGCATATCCTTGCAAGGGTTCCCACTGCCATAAAGTATCGCCAAGGGGGCTCACGTCCCTTAGGTTATATTGCGGCCAGTCGTTCAATCCGTCCGAAATAATGTGCAGCCTTTTCTGAGGATTCCGTGCATCGGGAACCGAGGCACCGACTAATGGTGTAAACTGGAAGATGTATGGCGAACCATGCCACACCAGTTCTGTAATTTCCCTGATTCCTCCATATCCTTCTCCTATACCGCCATAGTTAGTAAGACCGACTTTTATCTTGTTCCCATTCATCAGGAATGATTTACGGTCGCCATAAGCAGAACTCTTACGTAATCCGGAGTATTTGTATTTATCAACTGCATCCGTTTCTGATTTGGAAACATTTGGGGCCGGATGCTTGGCCATATATTCATTAACCAGGTCTATGACAGCCTGGTGCTCCTGTTTACGTTTTTCCTCCCGGGTCTGGCTATTGCAAACGCCGGCAAAAAAGATTGAGAACAAGATCATCATAAGTAACAATCTTACAGGAAATAATTTTATTCGGATAGTTCTTTCCATATTATTTAAATTCTCCATTTAGAATTAGATCAAAATTTTACCGACATGCCGAGTTTTACGTTGCGCGGAGCTAAGTAATAATTCGGTCTTACAAAATATTCCGTTGCTGAGTGCATACCCGGAGTCTTTGCTGCTTTTTCATTTGTATTCTGAGCCGACCCCAGTTTTTCTTCGATCGAATATGTTGCCTTGCCGGTATCGTCGTATACGTATCTTTCGTTGAGGGCATCGAAAAGATTGTATATCTTCAGGAATGCTGTAATTGTCAGTCCAAAAAGCGAGAATGATTTATCAGCCAAAAGATCAACACTCATCTGCGAAGGTTTTCTGTCACTATTGGTGGGGAGGTATATTTTACCTGAAACAATCTGCGGTGTATATGGCAGTCCTGTTCCAATTCGTCCAACCAGGGTAACATTCCATGTTTCCTGTCCTACAAGCAATGAAGCATTAAGTGTATGGGATTGATCCCAGTTCAGAAGAACCGGAATTTTTTCAGCCTGTCTGCCTGATGAAAGATCCAGGAAGAAAGCGTCAGCACTGGTTTCATTTCCTTCGGCTACCTGGAAAGTGTAATCCAATGTGGCTCCGAAGAGCTCATCTATTGCTTTTCTTTTTGTAAGAGAGAACGTAACACCTTTTATATTCCCATAATCCTTATTTACATACTTGTTATACGTTTCCTGGGTATTAATTCTGATCTGCTGCAATGCAAGAAGATCCCTGACGTCCTTATAGAAACAGGTAACGTTAAAAGCAAGATTATCCATGAGCTGCTGCTGAAGTCCGAATTCATAAGTAATGGTTTTTTCGGGATTCAGGTTGGCATTACCGTAAGTAGGAAATCCGGACGAAAAGCTGGTCTTAAAGTTTGCATTGTTATACAAATACTGAAAAGGAGGCATCTGGTAAAAATGTCCATATGAAAGGTGAATGATGCCCTTATCTGTAATTGGATAGGATATACCTATTCTGGGACTCAACTGATGTTTTGCGGTGGCATCAGTCAGAAGACCGCTTTTGTCAAAGGCCGGAGGAAGCTTCGGATCATAAGGGGATGGATGGAAAGTGTCTGTAGAGTATGGAGAACGTGCCGCAAAATAATCATATCTCAGGCCGACATTGATAATTATACTTTCAAATTCCATCTTGTCCTGTATATAGGTAGAGAATTCTATTGGCTTTTTAGTATATAGATCATGCTTTGGAGAAGAAGTATCAGGTATTGATACTACACCAGATTCTCTCAACACTTCAAAGGTTTCATAGTCCAGTATATGTGATTTATAGTCGATTCCAAATTTAACTTCATGGTTTTGATTCAGCTGGCTGGTCAGATCTAATTTTGCTCCAATACTTTTTGATCTCTGATAATAATGATTATTCAGCGTACCGCCCGAAGCAAATGTATAATTAGTAGCAGGATCCAGTTTTGTCTTATTCTGATATCTCGGATCAGCGTGCAGGGAATAGTAATCCATTCCGGGGTGGTAACTCACTTCATTCCCACCTGCATCAAGAAGGGGATAGAGGTACTGCTTAAAGTCATTAATATTATAGGAGCCCTTTACAGTATAGAATGTTGAATTATTGACTGCATGCCGTAATTCAACAGAGTTCAGCAGTCCCCATTCATAGTTGTTATAATTTGCATCAGGGTTGTATTTCAGGTCATGGTTATAGTTCTTGTAATCAGAATTCGAGTAAACGACATCATAATTAATCTTTATTGTAGAAAGGGGCTTGAATGTCAGCTTAAAGGTTGTACTGAGATCCTTGCTGGGATTCATCGAAACAAGCTTGCCGTCTCCGGTTGAAACGATCTTTATATCTTCAGGATTCTGAGGATTCCGGTAAACTGAATCTACCGGATTGTGCTCACGAATTCCGAACAGGTATCCCTCACTGTTACTATACCGGCCTGAAGCAAAGAATGAAAAATAATCATCCAGGAATGGTATGGGTCCGCTGAGTGTTATTTCTGAAACATTGCTTCCAAGGGCATTAATGCTTTTGATATTATTAAAAATATTGTCATGGCTGCTCATGTAATCGCCAGTATAGAAGGACAAATATCCCTGGTATTTACTGCCGCCTTCCTTGGTGATAGTATTTACAATACCGCTTAACGCATTACCATATTCAGCGTTGAATGTACCGCTTACAACGGACAATTCCTGGATTGCGTTTGTAGATATTTCAACACTCCGGGTATTGTCATATGGGTTGGATATGGATACTCCGTTTACTGTATAAGAAATTTCCGTCGAGCGACCTCCTCTGATGTGCAATTCACCGCCAGCACCCTGAACGAAGCCAGCCTGAAGAGAAAGAAGCTGCGAAACGCTTTCAACCGGCAGACTCGAAATCTGGGACGCATCAACTGAAGTTTGCGAGGAAGTAAGGTCTTTTCTTATCAGAGGGGCTTCTGCAGTAATTACAACGGTTTCAAGAGTAGTGGAGGTTGAAGAAATCTGAACGTCAAGTCTCGTTGTAAAATCAGCTGAGACCTTTACATTAATAACTTCTTTCTTCTGATAACCTACTGCCGAAATAATAATCTTGTATATACCAGGCGGGATGTTATTAATGGTGTAGTACCCGTCAATGTTTGACGATGCCCCAAGAGTGGTCCCCTCCAGAATGACATTAACACCAATTAATGCTTCGCCCGTTTCCATGTCAGTTACCTTGCCGGCAATTTTACCAGTAGTTCCGGCAAAGGTAAAAGCAGAGAAAGTGATTAGTAAAATTAAAGAAAATAGTAAAGATATTTTGCGCATTTCATCCTCATTGACAAAAAGTTAATAGAAGAGCATTCATCAAATACCGGACATGATATCACCCCGCAGATAAATAAAAATCCGCAATTCTTTAATTGCAGACAGATATTTTTGCTTAAACAGGCTTTAACCTGATCATTATAATTAGGGATGTAAATCAGTAAGAGCCGGGTATGAATTGCCCGGCTCTTATTAAATATATTTACTTCAGCAACTGCATTTTTTTAGAAATGATCTGGTTCTCATAACGCAGCTGATAAATATACGTACCGCTGGAAAGACCGGAGGCATTAAAATCAACGTTGTATGGACCAGCAGCCAGCTGCTCGTTGTTAATCAGCGTGGTTATTTCCTGTCCTAAAACATTAAATACCTTAAGAGTAACAACAGTTGCATTAGGTAACCCAAATTTAATATTTGTCGTTGGGTTAAATGGATTTGGGAAGTTCTGGGTCAGATAGAAACTTTCCGGAGTCTTGTTATCCTGCATTTTAACAGAAGTTGCACTTTTGTATTTTAAGATTACGATAGGGATATTAGGACTGTCAAGTGTTCCTCTGGGATATCCTGAAGAATAAAGAACCTCAGGAAGAGAATCGGTATCAACATTGGCAACACAAACGATATCAAGCTGTCCGGTATTTGGATGTATCAACGAATCTATAACAGTAGGTACGTAGCTGTTTGAATCAGTGATTGCTCCGCCCTTATACTGAAGGCGTACAACAGCATCAAATACTTTTGTAGCAGTTGTGTTTCTGCTTCCGAACGCAAAATCTAATTTCCCATCACCGTCAAGGTCACCGGCTCCGGCACCATTCAGTCTGGTAACTCCAAGTTTTGCAAAATTGCCTATCTGGAAGGCAACCAAAGTATCACCCTGCTGCTTGCATAGATATGCCTTGCCATCAGACCATCCGCCGAAAACAATTTCCTTTTTCCCGTCTTTGTCAATATCAACAACAGTTGCGCCTTTAAAGGACCCAGTTGTACCGGCTATATTAGTCTGTGTAGGGAGTAACTTCCATGTGTTGTTCTGGAATTTGATCGGAGTAATATTACCACTGCCGTCAAACAAATAGAGGATGCTATTTAAGAGAACAATATCATATTTACTTAATGTATTTAATCCTGCCATGCTGGCATCCTTGCCATTCATTTCAAGTGTCCATACTTCAGAACCATCTCCGTTATCAGGAATTTTATCTACTGAAACTATACCGAAGGACAAGCCTGTGCCTGCCTGGCGGTCAGCATATACCAGTTCATTTTTGCCGTCATTATCCACATCTGTAACAAACCAGTGTATCGGTCTCATATCAACTTTGTTTGCAGTGGTAATAGTATATTTGGCATTTGGGAGTGAAGTACCGAAGAAATCGACACCCATGTTGTCTGACCCGTCTCCTTTGGCCTCAAACACGAGAATTCTTGCGGGGTTGGCATGAGCATCGTCAACCCAGTTTGCTGGTCCCCAGATTATTTCCATTTTGCCATCTTTATCAAGATCGCCGTATGTCAAAGCAGGCCATGTATTCTGCCACGTGCCATCAATTGAAGTGCTCCATACCAGCTCCCACTTACCTTTATTTAATTCGAACTTGTAGAGTCTTGGGATCAAAGAACTTTCCACGTCAGTAGCGTTGCTGTTGCATGCATAAATTTCGGGTTTCCCATCTTTATCAAAATCAACACCGGCTACTATATTACCATAGCCGCCAGCATCATCCTTTTGGACAGATATAGTATCTGCTCTGAAAAATTTACCCTGTGCATGTAACGAAAAGGAGAGTGCCACAGAAAAGGCCAACAGTAAGGAGTAAAAACGGTTCATATTCCACCTCTGTTTGTTAGTGATCAAAAAGATATATTAAGAGAATCACATTATATTAACAGGGAACAGGAGTCTAAAAGTACGTAGCTATTCAAACTTCATGGAAGGAGCTTATGAGCAATTAGAAAATCTTTACATAATTGACTTCAAGTTTGTAAAAAAAATATTCTAAGTCAAGAGGAAAGGGCAAAAAAATGGTTCCTGGGCAAATGTGCCGGTCATGGAGAAGAGTCCCCAAATTCTTCAGATACCGTAATTGAAATTGGGGGTAAGGATTTCTCCGTCCTTGATTTCAAACACTTCATCTGCCAGTTTAACAAGGGCTGGATTGTGCGTGACAATGACAAAGGTCTTTTTAAATTGATCGCGAAGTTCAACAAACAGCTGGTTAATGGATTCACTGTTTCTGGAATCAAGGTTACCGGTTGGCTCGTCGGCAAAAATAATATCCGGGTTATTGGCGAGTGCCCGTGCTACAGCCACTCTCTGCTGCTCTCCGCCTGAAAGTTCAGCTGGTTTATTATCAATACGACCTGAAAGTCCAACCTGATCCAGCAGTTCTCCGGATCTCTTAAGTGCGTCATGCAGTGAAGTATTATTGATCATCATCGGTATGGCAATGTTTTCGGCAGCCGAAAATTCCGGAAGCAGGTGATGGAACTGAAAAACAAAGCCCAGATTTTTGTTTCTGAAACCCGCCAGCTTTTCATCGGAGAATTTCACTATTTCGTTGCCATCAACAAAAACAGTTCCTGAATCAGGGCGGTCGAGTCCGCTGATAATGTGCAGAAGTGTACTTTTGCCTGCACCGGATGCACCTACTATAACAGTAATTTTATTACGTTTGATATTTATCGAAATCCCTTTGAGAACGTCCAACCTTTTCTTTTGGATTGTCTCATAAGATTTATAAATGTTCTCTGCCTTTAAAATTAATTCTTCCATTGTTCAGTATTCTGTTTTGTGAAATAAATAAACTTTTACCAGGGTTAATAAAGAAATTACTCCCATTTAATTGCATCCAGTACAGGGATTTTAAC
>JBLMZM010000343.1:0-8509 GCA_050258815.1 Ignavibacteriales bacterium | reverse complement strand
GTCCCAATTTTTTTCAACATGTTCTTAATAGAGCCAAGGTTTCCCATTCCATAATCAACTATTGTTATCATTGGTCACCAACCGGAAAACAATACTTCATATAAAAACTCTTAGGCACCAGATTTGTTTTATAAAGAATGAAGAAAAGCGGGCGAAGCATTTCAAAACGTTTTTTGTATGTGGGATATTCCGTCCAGTACTTTGGCGGCCGCTTCATTATTTCATTGAACTGCTCCTCGGATAAATCCAGACGTTTCCTGAAATATTCCAGAAGCTCTGCTTCCATATATGGTTTATTAAAATAGTATTCCTCTATCGCCACCGACCTGGGTATCTTCCCATTTCGCACTGAAGCAGACAGTGAATTGTTCCTGTAATCTATATTAAACTTCTGTGGGAAATAATAGCTATGATTAAATGCAGACATTCTGTTTTCCAGATGGTGCCCGCCGTAATACTCCCAGTTAAATTCTTTTTCCAGGAATTCGCGGGCGCTTTCCTTTGAGTAATCAATATACCAGAAGGGCCTTATTTTTCTTATGCGCTTAAAGATTATCCATTTCATGAATGCAATGAAGGTCATGTTAGGATAAGTTTTCATGCGCATCCTTCCGTATTTCTTATGTATGGAGGAAATATACTTTCCGTCAAAGTAGTTTTTGCCCAAAGGTGTTATTCCTTCGGAAATGAAGGAATGCCCCTCAAATATATATTTAACGCCAAACTTTGAGGCTGCTCTGTAGAGCACTTCCGACAAAGCCAGATCGGTTGCCGCATCAATTTCCGGAACATCGGCAAGGAAGAATGACTTGAATATGTCATCCATCTCCTTATTATCAACAACGTAAGTAAATAAATCAACATTAAGCTTTTTAAGTACCCGCGTGATATTGCCCGTAGCTGTAGCCGTATTCCACGTATTGTCGTAATGAACCGCCAAGGGCCTGAGACCCAGTTTTACTGCGAGATAAATCATATATGAAGAATCCGTCCCGCCACTTACACCTACCACGACATCATATTTCTTCCCTTTGCCTTTGCGTTTTATTTCTTCGACAATTTCCCTGAACTTTGCATCCCCTGCTTTACGCCCGGTCTGGTATTCCTCAGTCAGCTGATCTACCATTTTGCAGTAATTGCATACATTATTTTCGTCAAATTGAATGCCCGGGACAGTATCATCATAAATACACCTTGAACAGACCCTGTGATCATTTACAATTAAGAACTGTTCTGTTTCATTCTTATTCATAATCTTTTCAGTTGGATGCATCTTCAATCTCTTTAATTAATTTAGAAAACCTTCCTGAGAAACAGGCTTCTTCCTGATGGAAATAGGAAACAGACAAATTGTTATCCTGTACCATCTGTAAAAACTCTTCTTTCGAAAAACGCTTTGCATTGCTTGGAGCATACCAGTCATAATTCGTACTCTTACAAAGATCAAAACCCCATTCCTCTTTCCAGAAACATTTCAGGAAATTCCAGTAAATGAACCTCTGTATATCATATTGCCCCCCTTTTATTCCAAGCAGTGGAATTTCCGGTACATCAATACTGATATTTAATTCTGACAACCGTTTTCCTAGTAAGGTCAGCTGCTCTGAAAATTCCCACATTTTCTCAGACGGTATGTTATGCGTAGCTTTTCTGAAATAATCATCCACCAATTCACGAGGGAGAGCTTTTTTTGCATATACATAGCAAAGGAATTCACCTTCGGCTGCGGTTATGTCCGAGAGGTGTTCAAATGTTTTTTCCGGAGATTCAGTATGCATAATAACCTGGTCGCAGACACAAAAATCCACCGACTTCTTTTTCATCCGGGTATCAGCAATATCAGCACACAGAAAAAAGAGATTGGTATAATCCTTATAGTTTTTTGCAGCCAATTTTATTGAGTCAGAAATGTCAATACCTATTACAATTGAATTGGGAGCTAACTTTGCAAACCAGGCTGCCTTATATCCGAGTCCGCAACCCGTATCCACAATCACTTTCTTATTTCTCAGATAATCTGCCAGATCATCCTCGCCGGCAAAGCCATAAAGATTAAGAAACCATTCCCTCTGGTACTTATAAAATCTCTCCACGTCATTATATCTTTCAACTTCGTTCCATTTATCACTGAATATTTCCTTGGTCTGAACCTGATTTTCCTGGCAACTGAAATCTTCACTTATCAACTCTATCATGTTACCTGATAGATTAACAGGCAGCGTAAAAAGTGAACTGATGTCTGATAATTTAAACATTTTATATTTTCTTTTTTATTTTAATCTTTTTCTTATTGAAGTAATCACCTCTGCTGGTTTAACACGGTGGCCTTCATATTCTATTTCAGTAATTTTTATTTTTCCATTTCCCGTAATGATCATTACACTGCCGTCACTCTTGTTTATTTCAGCAACCTGCCCGGGCACCGCCAGATATCTCTCTTCATCGTGATGCAATTCCGCACGCCATATTCTCATTTCCTTACCTTCATACATTCCAAAAGCTCCGCTGAATGGTTCCGAGGATGCATTTATAAGTCTCAGGATTTCAATGCTGCTTTTTTCCCAGCAGACTCTTCCATCCGATGGATTTCTCGGATAACATCTGAGTGCATCTTTGGGGTCTTTCGATTGAACTTCCAATACATATTGATTATTGTCCTTCAGCTTTTCCAAAGCTTCCAGGAACAGTTGAGGTATTCTATTTTCCATCCAACTATAGATTTCGCCCACACGTGTACTGGTTTTCAGTTGATAATAATCACGTGCAACGATATCTCCTGAATCAAGTTCTCCGCCTATCATCTTATGGATGCAAAGCCCAACTTTTTCTTCACCATTAATTATGGCCCAGGCCTGGCAGGCATTTCCCCTGTAACGCGGAAGATCACCACCATGAGCATTCAGTATTCCAACAGGGAAGAGGTCTATTATCCGCTGATCAATGATTCCGGAATAATTTACACTAACAGAAACAGAGATTTCTTTCAATGAGCTCAATAAAGAGTAAGTTTCATATTCATTTATTTTGGCAGTATTAATAAAGACTGCGCCCGTTTTTTCAGCCAGATTCTTAAAGTCCGCTGAACTTACCTTGTATTCAGGAGCTTCTTTTGCCGTAACAATCAGAGGGATATTAAATCCGCTTTCCAGCAGCAATAGCGCGGTATTATACATTAATTCGCTTCTGCCTATAATTGCAACGTTCAAGTATTTACCTCCTTCTGCATAAAACCTCATAAACAGCAGGCAGTCCGTATTTTTCATCCGGAAAGAAACTTAGTACATCAGGGGCATTGGTAATATTAATTTTCCCGCCCCCCTTAATATCCATTATTTCGAAACCAATCTCATTCAAATCATGCTTTATTACGTCAATCGGAATAAGTATACTGTCCAGGGCAGATCCCTGATTAAATTCACCAGTAGCGAAATATTTTATAGTATTCGATATTGCGTCTATTGCCCAATCTCTTGGTGAAAAATCAGATGACGGATTGTGCTTATCAATAATATTATAGATGAACCATCCCAGATCAGATGCATTAAAGTATAGTAGTCCTCCCGGTCTGAGAAGTCTGCTGAATTCCCTGAGAGTCTTACGGTAAGGGCCCAGAGTAATTGCATTGTAGGAAAAGATACTTTCTACAGAGCCATCACTAAGTGGTATGTTTTCACTATTAGCAACCCGGAAATATGCATTCCTGATTTCATTGAACTGGGCAATCTCCTCGGATATTATAATTCTGTTTTCGACTGCGTCATATCCGTAGACACTTCTATTTTTATCTGCCATTGCCATTGACTATTGTCCAAACCCCGAACCCGCATCAATTACACGGTCGAGTCCCTCAAACCCTATAGCAGCTAATCTGCGTGAATATTTAGATAAATCTCCATTACCATAAACGCATCCCAAAAAATCCTTATCGCGCTCAGTTGAAAAAGATATATTTGCCGGGATTCTTAAATTCATTATAGATTCCAATATTTTAACAAATTATCTGGTTAAGATCCGATTCTGTAAACTTCATCATATTCTGGGCAACTTTCAATCCGGCAGTTTGAAGCCTGATTATAGGTTCAGGACCCACATGCCCTAAGGTAAAGGTCATTCTGCTGGCATATCCATCTTTTAGTGGATAAACATTAATCCCCTGTTCAGAAAGGTAGATGCTGTTTATGCACCCATACAGATGGACTACTCCTGCGCCAGAATTTGAAATAAGCTTTGCATTTAGAAATCCATTTGGACCGAGTATCTCTCTCGTTTCATCATAATCACAAAAAAAGACAAAATCAAAATATCCGGCATTCTCAAGTTCATTTGCATTGGTTGTCATTAATACTTCAGCAGCCCCCATTTTTAGAAAGGCCTTCTCTATGACTTTACCAAATTCATCATTGCTCCAGATAGCAATTCTGTTTTGGAATATTTCATAACCAGCTTCGAAAGCCATTTTTGAGGCAAGCATCCCCACGTATTCAAATACATTGATAAGGGGATGATTTTCCCACGTCCCGGCTACTTTGATTCCATTGTCCCTGCAGAAATCAATATCAACTTCGCCATCCCGTAATTCCCATGCTTCGTACATCAGCGGGATTACAACATTCTTTTTTGCATGAGCCAGTTTATCAGCATTGAGCGGCCTGAGGAAACCTGAGTTCGTAATGATATCAGCATTTTTAATATGATCAAGTGGTTTTTCATTTACAGCAATTTCGATTCTCTCTGATACACAAAATTCTTTTGCAATTTTTAGGCAATTCGCCGCAATAGCTTTCCCTGAGCCATATGGCGAGTCTGATGTCCAGGCAAATACTTTCTTTGCGCCTGCAAGCGCTGCGATCAACGGCAGATAACAATAGTTCCCAGAACCAACTTCAGTCAGAACGGTAAACCCCGTTAAATCAAGGCAAAGGTTCTCTATGGAATTTAGCATTATACTCTTTGCACGCTTTATCATATAGAAATCTGAAACTCTTTCCATTTTACCTGTGCTCTGCTAATTGAGAAATGTCCTGCACCACCATTCAAAATTCAATAGTGACCAGATTAATAATCTTCTGTTTTTTTCGCCTATGAAATGTTCATTAAGATAATGGCTGACCAGATCGGGCTGTAGATACTCATATATATGGGCTCTTTTATCAAGAAGGATGTTCTTTATATATTCAATGCTTTCTCCTTTGAACCAGCTGGCATCAGGGGCCGAAAACCCCTGCTTCTTACCCATGCTGTATGTCTCAGGAATATAGTTTGTAAGAGCTTTTCTTAATATCAGTTTTCCCTCATCATACTGCATCTGAAATTTTCTGTTATCATCCTCATCAATCTGAACAGTGCTTCCGATATTGCGAAGTTTATACTTAACCGGAATTCTCATCGAAAAATCCACGAGATCGTTATCTAGAAACGGCACTCGGGTCTCCAGACTATGAGCCATACTGAGTTTATCTTCTACGACTAAAAGTCCGTGTAAAAAGGTTTTTATTTCAAAATACAATGAGCGGTTTACGTATTCGCCAGGTGAATTTACCTTAAACTTCTTGCCATTTATCAAATGCTTGAAGATGTCTTTAGTCTGATAACCCAGAATTTCGGGATGGAATTGCTCCCGATAGAATTTCGGCTTTTCACTATCCGGGATCAGTCTCTGCCAGAAATGATAATATTTTTCGATATACTGGTCGGAGTCATCGCTATAAACTGACTGATAGTATCTCCAGGGATAGCCCGCAAATAGCTCGTCTCCGCCTGCTCCTGAAAGAACAACCTTGACAAATTTGCTGGCAAGACGGGAAACATAGTAATTTGGATATGATTGTCCAACCCTTGGATCTTCAAGATGCCATATAAGCTTCGGCATAACTCTTTCCATGTCCCCGGCTTTCATCACTACTTCGTAATGCTCGGTTTTATATATGTTCGACAGGTATTCTGCTTTCTGCCTTTCATCGAAGCCAAGTTCAAGACCGGAAGCAGAAGACAGATCAAATCCGCCTGTAAATGTTTTGAGGTTCTTAAAATTCTTTGCCGCAATTGACGTTATTGAACCCGAATCAATTCCTCCGCTTAAATAAGAACCAACCTCAACGTCACTGACAAGCTGCCTGTTGACCGCCTGCTCAAACAACCTTTGCAGTTCTTCAACATATTCCTGCTCACTGAGACTGTTGTCATCATAAAAATGGTAATCCCAGTATTTCTCCTGTTTAAGAGAATTGAGATCACCTAGTGAAAGCATGAGGAATGAACCAGCCGGAAGCAGCCGTATTCCATCAAACAGTGTCAGATCCGAAAAAATGTTCTGAAATGAAAAGTATTCGTTCAGTGCGTTTACTGAAACATTCACCCTGATTTCAGGATGCTGCAGGATTGCCTTAATCTCCGAGGCAAAAATAAACAGTCCGTTTTTATAATAATAGTACAATGGTTTAATGCCGTACCTGTCCCTGGCAATAAACAACATGTGTTTCTTTGCATCCCATATGGCAAAAGAAAACATGCCATTAAACTTTTTAACGCATTTACTTCCCCATTCCTGATAAGCTTTCAGTACGACTTCAGTGTCAGATTTGGAGCGGAAACTATACCCTTTGGATTCAATTTCCAGCCTTAGATTCTGTAAGTTGTAAATTTCTCCGTTATATGTAATTACAAGCGAAGCATCATCATTCAACATCGGCTGATGTGCAAGTGCAGAAAGATCGATAATTGCAAGCCGTCTGTGACCAAATCCCACGAAAGATTCTGTCCAGAATCCTTCCCCATCAGGCCCCCTGTGCTTAATGATATCAGTCATTTTTTTCAGAGTATTTATAGAGACGGGCCTTCCGTCAACATTAAAGATACCGGCTATTCCACACATTATGACAACTTATATTTAGTTATTGAGGATATGACATATTCAAACTCATTTTCACTCATTACAGGAAATAATGGAAAAGCAATACTGCACTGATCGGCAATAAAGGCATTAGGATAATCCTCAGGATTCAGTTTATACTTATCTGCATAGTATTTCAGCATATGCACAGCATGAGTCCCGGGCCGCGTTGATATTCCAAGCCGTTGCAGATAATCCATAAAATCATTTCTTTGCCGGTTAGTTTCAGTAATCTTATCTATTGATGGTTCTGATTCGCCAAACATGCATACATAGGCCTGATAGCCATGGTGATATTTTTCAGGAACAAATGGTGTTTTTATCCAGGGGAGTTTCGACAAGGCTTCATTATATCTTAATGCCCAATAGTTCCTTTTTTCAGAGATTTCATTTGCCCTGTTCATTTGTGTAGATCCTATAGATCCCTGAAGATCCGTCATTCTGTAGTTATACCCCAGGTAAGGGAATTCAGGCAGCAGATAGGGTCTTGCTCCTGTGTGCCTCTGCAGATCAGACATTGTTGCCCCATGATCTCTCATTGCGCGCAGTAATTCAGCAAGGACATCATCATTTGTGGTTATCATTCCGCCTTCTCCGGTGGTAATGGCTTTTCTGGGATGAAAACTAAAGCATCCCGTATTTCCGAAGTTGCCTACGTGCGTTCCACTATATCTGGCACCGAATCCACACGCAGCATCTTCGACTACCAGCAAATTATTTTCCCTGGCGATATTCATTACCGCTTCACTATTTGCCGAAAGTCCAAAAAGATGAACCGGGATTATTGCTCTGGTTCTGGGTGTTATCAATCCTCTGATTTTTTCTGTGTCAATATTAAAAGTATTGATATCAATGTCACAGAATATGGGTTTTGCCCCCAGATATTCAATTACATTTGCCGTGGCTATCCAGGTAAATGCAGGCAGAATAACTTCATCATCAGGTTTTATACCCAATGCGGCCAACGACAAATGCAGGGCAGTGGTACAATTAGAAACGGCAATTGAATGCTTTGCTCCCGTAAAATCCGACCATTTATTCTCGAATTCTTTTACGAACGGTCCCTGCACCACCCAGCCGTTTTCCAGCGGCTTCAGAATGCTTACTTTATCTTCTTCAGTAAAAAATGTTTTAGCGATCGGGACATTCATATTACTTCCTGTATTAACTGTTTACTTTCCGCCATTCGATTAGTTTTAATAATCCTTCCGTAAGATTGTATTTGGGAATAAAGCCCAATTCTGATTTTGCTTTTTTATTTGAACCAATTCTGTTTTTAACCAGCCGTCTGGCATCATCTTCCGAATAAGGCTTGTATAATACCTTCATTTCAGAATCCTTCAGCTTAAGTATGAGCTCGCACAGCTGTTTGATTGAGGTCTGGATCTCAGTTCCAACATTATAGAACGTATCCGCATTGTCTGACTTTAGTGCCAGTATATTGAATCTTGCTACATCCTCAACATATATAAAATCATATGCCTGTGAACCATCACCGTTAATGACCGGCTGTTCATTTTTATCTATTTTATTTAACATAATTGGAATTACACCCGTATAGGCAGCGGTCTGATCCTGACCCGGGCCATAGACATTCATGTATCTGAGTCCAATGTAATC
>JBLMZM010000342.1:0-13646 GCA_050258815.1 Ignavibacteriales bacterium | reverse complement strand
CCAGCCAAAAGATCATCTTACGGAGATATTGTGAAAATATTCAGCTAGCATAAAGAATGCCCGCTTGGGAACCCATGACATGCCTTTATATGAGAGTTTATCCTCTGCAGAAGGTGCCACGATGCCATAACTTGCCATATCCAGATCATATTTGGGGTCTTCTCTCCTTATGTATGAGGGTTGAACAAATGTAAAAACGAAGGCACCCCCGATATTTTCCTCTACAAATATGTCCAGCAGTTCATGCAAATATTCTGCCTGCACAGTTTCATCTCTGGTGTAGTCTCCATTTAAAGCTGGCCTGCCTTTACTCCGGTCTATTATCATCCACCCGGCTCCTCCTTTATCCTCTGCCCCCTTGTAGCAGCAGCACCCAAATTCCAATACAGCTACCGGTTTATTATAGACTGAATATCTTTTCAGCTCATCTCTGTAGGCAGTTTTGTTGTAGGATGACCTGTAATGATCTATCCCGACAAGATCAAATAAATTCCAGTCTATGCTTTCCCAGGTTCCTGAAGCATAAGTGATCTCGCCTTTAAAGTATTCCCTTACCCCGGGCACGACTGCTTCCATGAAAGAACTAATCCTTTGATTATATTTACGTTTAAATTTAATCTGATTAAGCAATATGGAAAGCGGATTGAACAGACGTCTGAGTCTGTCTAAAGTTAAATCTCCCTTTATAAAACCTCTTGAAAAGATGCTCAGCTCACAACCAAGGACAAAAACAACCCTGCCGTATTTTACCCTAAGAGCTTCGGCTTCCTTTGCACCTTTCAGAATATATTCTTTTGTATCCTGTTCCCCGGCATTAATGTTCAACGGGGAAAAGAATACTGTTAATCCGTACCTGAGGGCAATCTCAGAGGCAGTTACCAGCCTGACTAAATCATATCCGGATATTCTGATTGCATTACAATTCAATTCATTACAAATAGTTGCAATTTCCTTCTCAACTATCACAGGATCGAAATTCTCCCGGGATAATCTCCCTTCCCTGTAATTGCTCCCGGTATCATAGTTAATGCCTTTATATTTCATACAATCCTCTTAATAATTAATATCTTCATTTTCACAAATGAATACCTATTTAAGAAAGAAAACTTAATATTTCAATAGTTGCAGTAACGGGTACTCAATTTTTCAGATAATATGGCACCTAATAATCTAGGGTTTCTGGTCGGGAATATATATATTTATTGTTTATCCCATTTTTCTAATTGATAATACATGAATAATAAAGAACGCTTAAAAATTATATATGTACTCGGTTTCCTGACTGCAATTGGACCTTTTTCTATTGATGCCTACCTTCCGGGTTTTCCTTCTATTGCAAAGGATTTACAGACTGACATAGAACATGTTACACTTTCACTCACTAGCTATTTTATAGGGATATCCATTGGACAGCTGTTCTATGGCCCTATCCTCGACAGATTCGGCAGGAAAAAGCCTTTGATAGCAGGACTTTTAATTTACATGGCTTCTGCTGTTGTATGTGCATTTTCTCCGTCTATTTTTGTACTGATCGCTTTCCGGTTTTTCCTTGCCATAGGAGGATGCGTCGGCATGGTAGCTTCACGTGCTGTTGTAAGGGACCTTTTTTCCTCCCATGAGACGGCCAAAGTTTTCTCAATGATGATGCTGGTAATGGGTGTTGCTCCAATCCTTGCACCTGTTCTGGGTGGTTTCATCGTTTCTTCTTTCGGATGGCGGTTCATTTTTGCACTATTATTCATTGTAGCTGCCTCAATTACCTTTGTAATTATTAAATTCCTCCCCGAAACAAAAGAAGCTGATGCTTCCGTATCGTTTCATCCGCTGAAAATTGTTGCAGGATATTTTTCATTGTTCAGGGACAGAACCTTCTTCGTCTATGCGCTGGCAAGCGGAGCGGCATCGGCAGCGTTGTTCAGCTATATTTCCGATTCCTCATTTGTTTTTATACAATTGTTCGGAATCCCTGAGACATACTTCGGCTGGATTTATGGAATGAATGCAATGGCACTCATTTCTGCCAGCCAGTTTAACAGACTCTGGCTCTCAAGAAAAAGCAGCAGACAAATCACTATTATTACTTTAGTCCTGCAGTTTGCAGCTGCACTGCTTCTGGTCATTTCAGTTGAGATGAACCTGAATTATTTGTTAATAATGGGTCTGATATTTATTTATCTTTTCTGGCTGGGCTTCCTGAATCCAAATACTACCGCTCTTGCGCTTGAACCATTTAAGAATAATGCAGGTACGGCGTCTGCCATGCTGGGCAGCATACAGATGGTTTTCGGCGCTGCCGCATCTGCCTTTGTCAGTATTTTCCACAATGGAACTGCCCTTCCAATGTCTGTATTCATGATGATTTTTTCGATAACCGGACTGCTTGCAATTTTATATGACCGCTCCCGCATTAAACAATTATCCATTTCCGAAACTTAAACAGAGGGTTAATCCTGTAAATTAACCCAATTTGCTTTGAAACATTTTAATTTTTAATTTGGCTAGAAATTAAGCATTTATAAAATAGCAATTAGTTTATCAGAGGTCCAAGATGTTTTGCCCCCACTGCAAGGCCGAATACAGGGACGGTTTTACAAAATGTTCGGACTGTAACGTGGAACTGGTTTATGAGCTGCCGGAAGAAAGTTATGCCACCAGCGTTGATCCTGAAATGAAATTTGTGGAAATCCTCAGGACACTAAATCTGATAGATCTGGCATTCGTTAAAAGTATCCTGGATAGTGAAGGTATTCACTACTTTATTAAAGGTGACATCGTCCTGAACATAAATCCGGCAGTTGATCCGGCGGTCCTTATGGTTGTTGAAGATGAAGCCGAAACAGCAAGAAACCTGCTGAAAGATCTCAAACTAAACTACGCCAGTTTCATTTTTAAATAATATTAAGAGACTTGGGAAATTTAATCTCAAAGGTTGTACCTGTGCCAACCTCACTATGAACAGATATTGTTCCATTATGCTTCTGCACAAATTCATGGACCAGCAGCAGCCCTAACCCCGTGCCTTTTTCCTTATTTATTCCCGGAGTGCTCTGTACATTTTCCGGCTTAAATAGAATATTAAGTTTTTCTTTTTCAATCCCTTTGCCTTTATCAATAACAGAAACAATGGTTTCGTTATCACTATCCTGAGCAGTAATTTTCACAGTAGTATCATTGTAAGAGTATTTGATCGCATTTGAGATCAGGTTTCTAAAGATTGTATGTAACATTCTTTTATCTGCTGTTATAAACACACCATCATCAATCTCAACCGAGAGACATATATTTTTCGCTCTGCTATATACTTCAAGTAATTCTCTATTCTCAATAGCGATTTCCTTAAGCCGTAACTTTTCTTTTTTAAGCATTATATTTCCTGTTTCGGCAAGAGACCACTCGAGTAGGTTCTCCATCAGATTATATGCTTTCCTGGTTGTATCCTTTATTACAATGGCATCTTCATTGATCTCCAGCTGTTCATCCTCTTCAGCTTTCATAATTATCAGATCGGAATACCCAATCATCGACTGGAAAAGATTCTTCATGTCATGCGCAATTATGGAGAAAAATTTATTCTTTATTGTAATAGTTTTTGAGAGTTCAGTATTTGCTGCCTTAAGCTCCAGCGTTCGATCCTCAATTTTCCTGTCCAGATAATGATTTGCCTTTTCCAGCTTTACCGATAATCTTTCCACCTCCATATAAGAATCATTATATCTTAAGGACAGGAAATATGATTGTGAAAAAATAAGTAGAATGAATCCTACTGAACCATAATATCCGGTGTAAACAATTGCCAGCCCATATAGCAGATCATTAACACCGGCAATCAGGGGAAGCAGCATGCCGGCAAATACAAGCACTGAATGTTTCCTTTTCCTTAAAAGAGCAAGGAAGAGTCCATAAAGCAGATATATTACCCACATTAAGGCAAAATAAAATGTCGGGTATATCAGGGGCATGTAATATTCAATCGGGAAGGCAAAAAGAATTACTACCTGAAAGGCGAATGCAACAGAAACAAACCTAACAACATTTTTATTCAGCTCACCCGGGAAGAATATGTAATAGAACCGTAAGAGAACTGCAACGACTGAAATTGATGCAAGCCAGATTTTAAGATAAAGCGCGGCAGATAAACCCGGCAGTATGTAGAAAATATATTTATCACCCTCACAAACCGTCTGTATGGCAAGCAAGAAGCATATAATTGAAAACAGCAAATATTCCTTCTCGTTCCGCCTGATAATAAACAGCAGGAAATGATAAAGACTCATTATCAGAAGAATACCAAAACTTACCAGGTAGAAGAAATTCTTCTGCTGCGACTCAAGCAATATGTCTTTCTCGGTTCCAATAAATATTTCCTCATCAATACCTGCTTCGTTAATATCAAAATAGTTTACTACATTAATAACAATTTCCAGGTTTGGCGCATTTTCCTCGAAACTGACAAGCTCCCTTCCCAGAGCCGGCTTGGACTGTTCCGGAATCTCTGAGAATATCCCCTTCTCAAGATAGAGCCTTCCATTTAACCATAACCTGTATGAAGAGTGTATGTCCTGCAGTTTTATGGTCAATATTCTTGTATGGTTTGTCGTATTGGGAGGAAGTTTGATTCTTAGTCTGTAGGTAGCCTTATCTAATGGGGGCAGATTTTTTAATTCAGTATTTTTAATGCCGTTCCACTGTGACGGAAGCTCAAAATAGTTAGGACTTATTTTACCCGGAGTTCCAATCTCTTCGGGTTTTAATATTTTCTCCCAATAAAATTCCCATTTTCCGTTAAGTTCAATGATCCCATCTTTTTCAAAATTCCAGGAGCTAAGGTCAATAAAACCCTTATCAGCTTTAGGTTTTATTTTATCATGCGACTGACATCTAAAGTAACAAAATATAATAGGGAGCAGCAGTAGGAAGGAATATTTTTTTTATTCAGATGAGTCATCAACTTTTTACTTAATTCTTTAATTTTAAATAATGGGGAATAAAATTCGGGAAATCCTCCCGTAAATTAATGAAAACTTTATATTCATCAAAACCGGCTCTGTTAAACAATCCGCCGGGCATGGCATTTTCGCGTTTATTTTATAGCTGCCTTCCCAAAAAGCAGGGGCATAATTAACTATTATCCAGGTGACAATTTGTCGGCAGAATAAAAGCTGAACCATTGAAATGGGACCAGGTATTCCGTATTTTGCCCTTAATCTTACCATTTATAAAATAACAAACTGTGATTATATGAAATACTTTTTCATCTTTCTGTTAATTCCGGTTTTCTTATTTGCTCAGAGTGAAGTAATGCAGGAAAATCACTCCGGAGTAAAAGCCGATTTCCAGTATTCAGGAAATAACAATTTTTATGGAGTTGGTGGAAGTATTGGATTTTCAATATTAGGCCGGGTTGATATTGGATTCCAATATATGGAAGGTTCTCAATTTCAGATGTACGACATACAGTCAACCGGTGCCCTGGTGTATGCTGCCTACAACGTGAAGAATAAAAAGACCTGCATAAAATTGCTTGCCGGCTATACCCAGAATTCATTAGGGAGCATCGATTTTTCAGGACCGCTTTTTGGCCTTTTAATATCTCCAAAAGTTTATGAAAACGAATCAGTAGCCATAATACCAGGTGCAGGTTTGTCATTTGGATTTCTTTCTGTTTCATCAACGAAAAGTATTTTCTCTGATTATTCTGACATTGAAAATCCTGTAAACGCTGAGCTTGAACTTAACCTTGTATCCAAAATAAACAAATACTTTAATTTTATAATTGCTCCTTCTGTTTCAAAAAACCTGAGAATAACAGATGGTGCTCTCACCTATGGTGTTAACCTGGCACTTCTGTTTGCTTTCCCTAATCAATAGAGAATAGGTAGGGTTGTAAAAATCTGGATCCTATGAAATAAATAAAAGATACCAAAATTGACAATGATTCTATTACCGGCACTATATATAATTAAATACAGCATGTTTATATACCAAGGGTAAGATAATGGAAGACATAAGAAAAATAACAATAAATGGTTCAGAAATAAATTACATTGAAAAGGGTGAGGGAAATCCTGTAGTGTTTGTGCATGGAAGCCTGGGAGACTACCGCTCGTGGGGATTTCAGATGGAATCATTTTCAAAATTTTTTCGCGTTATTGCATACAGCCGCAGATATCATTACCCAAATAAGTGGACGGGAACAGGTTCGGATTACTCAATAGCTCTGCACGCAAACGATCTCTCTGAATTTATCAGAACACTTGGCATTGCCCCCGCACATTTGGTTGGATCCTCATATGGTGCTTATGTATCCCTCTATCTTACGAGTAAAGAGCCCTCAATCGTAAGAAGCCTCGTGCTTGGTGAACCTCCCATCTTACCGTGGCTAAACGATATTGAAGGCGGTCAGATTTTGCAGAAGGAGTTTCTTACTAATTCATTTGGACCAGCAAGAGAGGCTTTTCAGAATGGCAGGATGGAAGAAGGAGTAAACCATTTTATTGATGGTGTTCTGGGTCCGGGAACATTCACCAGACTCTCCCCAAAGGCTCGGGAGATGATGATGGATAATGCCGGGGAAATGAAAGCCGAAACCATGGCAGACGACTATTTTTCCCCCATTACGGGGAATGACGTGTCAAAAATTAAATGTCCCGTGCTGTTCTTAAAGGGAGAAAAAAGCCCCGGATTGTTTCGTCTTATAACTGATGAACTGCACCGTTTCCTCCCTGAAGCCGGAATAATAACAATTCCTGAATCGTCACACTCAATGCAGGTGGCAAATCCTGAATTCTATAACAAAAATGTGATTGAATTCCTGTTAAAAAATGCATGAGCCGGGATTAGATCAAAATCTTTTTACCCTCTGCATTTACTTCAATAATAGCAAAAACCTGTGCCGTAATTGCCCCCTCAGTTTGCCGTATTTACCCCTTCATTCTTTACTAACTAATTGTATATTAGTATTGTTATCGTAATAATAACTATGATAAATGATAAGTAACAATAAAATATTTTGCTCAGATATAAGGAGTAGTGTTATGCAAAAGATCATCCCATCCCTATGGTTCGATGGCAATGCCGAGGAAGCTATGAAGTTTTACGCCTCCATTTTTAATAATTCAAAGATCCTGAAAACTGCCTACTACGGAGAGGAAGGACCGGGTAAGAAAGGATCGGTTATGACCGTCTTGTGCCAGCTGGAAGAGCAACAGTTCCTGGCAATAAACGGAGGACCGGCATTTTCCTTTACCCCGGCAATATCACTTTTTGTAAACTGCAGGAATGAAGAGGAAATAGACAGACTGTTCAATAAGCTTTCTGAGGGCGGCTTTGTACTAATGGGTCTGGCTAAGTATCCATTCAGTAAAAAATTCGGTTGGGTTAACGACAAATATGGACTCTCATGGCAGTTCAACCTTGCTGAAAATCCTGATGAGTATAAGCAGAAGATCTCTCCGTGCTTAATGTTCGTAGGCAACCAGCACGGGAAAGCCGAAGAAGCTATGAAATTCTATACCTCCCAGTTCAGGAATTCCGGTATAAATCGAATTGAGCGCTATGAGAAAGGTGATAATGACCAGGAAGGTACAATAAAACACGCTGCTTTCACGTTGCAGGGACAAATGTTTCTGGCTATGGACAGCGGCCTGCCGCACGCATTTAACTTTACCCCTGCCATATCATTTACTGTATACTGCGAATCACAGAAGGAAGTTGACGAGTACTGGGATAATCTCTCAAAGGGTGGAAGGACCGATCAATGCGGCTGGCTTTCCGACAAGTACGGCGTTTCATGGCAGATTGTGCCTACTGCCCTTGAGAAAATGATTACTGACCCTGATACTGAGAAAGCAGGCAGGGTAATGAAAGCCATGCTGAAAATGACTAAACTCGACATTGAAGAACTAAGGAATGCCTATCTGAATAAAATAGCTGATCATACACATTGACCATATTTTGTTAGGTCTGAAGCCTGATAAAGGCTGAATACATGAATGGATCCATTAGTCCAAAGTCCGGCCCCGATGTTTTCCGATGGACTTTGGACTTTTGTGAAAAGGACACTTATTCGGCCTGAGGCCATTAATTATATTAATTTTCTTTTGAACAGGTTTTCACTATTTTTAAGGAAAGAATATCTGAATACAAAAAGGGGGCTGGAAAATGGATAGAAAGGATTTTTTCGGCGAGTCATTAAAATACGGATTGTGTGCCTGCGGCCTCATGGCATTTAATCCCGGCAATATTTTTTCCAGCCCGGATACCACTCCCGGACCTGAAGATTCAAAGATTCAAAAGGACAAGGAATTTATAGTCAACTGGTTAAATGACCTCTTTAATACAATGGATGAGGTCCTTGATGAAAAAACCAGAATAAAACTTATGGAAGGTACAGGCCGCGGATGCTTCAACCGCTTTCAGTTTAAGAAGGATCTTGCAATAAAAGGTAAAGGAGACCTGGATAAACTAATAGAAGCTTACCAGGAAAATTTTGAGTGCTGGAAGGAAGGGGAAAAAGTACACATCCGCTATGGAGCCACGTCAAAGCAGTGCTATTGCCCGGTTGCAAATGGGCGCCCTGTCAAAGAACACGACCTGCACTGCGAGTGTACGCGCATGACCCACCAGTCGGTTTTTGAAACAGCCCTAGGCAGGCCTTTTAAGGCTGAAATAGCCGAGTCACTCAGGCGCGGTGGAAAAACCTGCCACATCATAATTAATCTGTCGTAGTACACGCTTTAGCAGCTATTGCTGTAATCAGATAATATGCAAAGTCCAACATCCGGGCACAAACGCCGGACATTGGACTTTGGAACTTCCAATATTTTTGACTCCTGTTCAGATGGCTTTTTTGTGATATCCCTTGGTCCTATTATCAGGTTTCTCCTTCCGGAACATTTCATCTGCTCTGTCGATATCTTTTTGTCCGCCTGCTTTATCTCCAGCTTTTAGTTTTGCCCCGCCAAGTTCAAGCAAATAACCGCTTTCCTGAGGATTTAGTTTAACGAGTAATTTCAGGTCTTCTATCGATTCTGTATAATTCCCCAGCACTGCCTTTGCTCTTGCGGCCTCAGAAAGTGCCTGATGATCAGACGGGTTTAACTCATACAACCTCGTATTAACCTGCTGTAATCCCTCCCAATTATTAAAAAACTTGTAAATATTTTTCATTTCCCTTATTACATGTGTATCATTGGGATTCAGCTGGTTGGCCTTCAGGAAATAAAACAACGCCTGGTAATATCCCCTTCTGGTCTCCATGACATGCATATAGATAAGATTATCCCTGTAACATTTTCCCAGCATAAAATAAGCCTGGTAAAAATTGCTGTCAATCCTTATGGCCTCTGTAAAGTCTTTAATTGCACCATACTTATCACTCATAATAAACTTCCAGCATCCGCGCCCAAACAATAGTCTTGCATCCCGTGGGTTTTTATCCAGAGCCTTTGTAAATATCTCTTTTTCATTGGAAATATCATTTACATCTTCAGGAGTTTCTTCAAGCTCTTCATTCGTCCAGACACGCTTAGAATGTGTATAATACCTGGTACGAAGCTTGCCAACTACTCTGTCGTAACCTGATATTGAATCCAGTGAATATATGAATTCCATACCATCTGGATTCAGGCACAGGTTAACACTTGCCAGCCTCAGCCTGGCTTTTGTATTCCTGTTATCAGAATTAACAATATTCTGATAGATTTTCTTTGCTCCGGCAAAATCTCCGCTTTCAAATTTATGCAATCCCTCGTTCATTAAACTCTCATATTGGGTATTTACATTCGCATTATCCTGCTTACATCCTGTCATCAGATTCAGTGCAAAGAGTGATAAAAATAACATGCTTAACAGAATTCGGTTTTTCATTTTGTTTACCCGCTCTTTAATTTATTGGAGATTTTTAAGAATGCTGTTATTTTTGACATTGCCTTCAAGCAGCCATTCGGAATTTCTATCCACTTTACCGGAGATTTCCCCGCCATCCACCTTCACCGAAGCATTGCTGAACCCGGTTAGGTTAACCCATGCGTCTTTAACCTTGTCGATAAAAAAGAGGGCCTTATTTCTGCCGGTTAGTTTTGCAGAGGTAAAAGTGCAGTATTTTGACATTACCACGACTGAGTCTCTTGCAACAATATTGATCTCTTTTTCGGAAAAATTCACCAACGTCACGATCGCGTTGTTGCTCACAAACAGCGAATCTATGCACGGAGTGTATATCCAGAATTGGTTTCTGCTTACATTGTCATTCACTTCAGCTTTGGGTGATATAAGAAGCCTTCCTTTATTTTCTCCATAGTGCGTATAATCCTGAAGTATTTCAGCTGCCCCTTCCATCCGGAAGTATGATGAATCACTTCTTATAATATTTACCTCGTATAACCCGCTTATGTCAAAGGATGAAACGGGCTTAAAATTCATCTTTTCTACGATTACTTTTCCGCTCCAATAGGGAGCTAGTTCAATTTTATTCCTTACTATTGCCTTGTTCAGAGCTACCATTAACAATAGCAGTATAATAAATGTCAGCAGAATTTTATTAGTCGGCCTCATTATTGCCCCTCAGTTTTCTTTTGTATGCTAAATAGAATTTTTCCAGATCAGTGATTTCAATGCCCAGCAGGTCCATTGTCCTGAATATCTGATCCAGGTCTACCTTGATGAACTGGTCGGTCTTATATACCTTCGCCAGCTCACGCCCGTTTACCGCTACAAAGTAACCCACACCCCTCTGATTTGAAATGATCCCTTTCTCCTGCAGAAAGGTAAATGTGCGCATTACCGTATTGGGATTTACTTCTATACTTATTGCCAGATCCCTGACGGATGGAATACGGTCACTATCCTTCCAGTCATCTGATAAAATCTTCTCACAAATAAAATCTGCAATCTGAAGATAAATTGGTCTGGATGAATTAAACTCCATCACGGACCTCACTTTCTCTTAAGCGCAGGTATGCCAGCCCCCAGAAGAATAAGGGAATAAGGTATAGAGCCACGAAGCTGACAATGCTTCCTGAGATCAGGTAATACTTTTTTATTGCCAGAGCCGACCTTTGAGTAACCATTGAAAGTCCCTTACTGTTCAGCACTCTGATAGGAATTTCAAGCATCGAGTCCGGATTGCGGAGAAATGGAAGCTGATTCAGCAGGGAATCAAAACAATAGATAGTTACTATAAGTCCGATCCCTGATAAAAATATCTTTGCAGGCTCCATTTTCCGGAAGTATATTGCCCCAAAGAAGGTTATTGAATGGAGAATTATATATGTCTGAAGGAAGGGTAAAGTACTAAGTGTGCTGAATGAAGACAGCAGACTTCCATAAAAATACTCCCCTCCCAGAAGAAGCATCCACACCTCAATAATAAGTGACGATAATAAAAACGCTGCCAGGGCAACAAGGAGAAAGCCGAAGGTTGTATATATGAATTTGGACAGGTACTTCTCCAGTACAGATGAAGGCAGCATCAGGAATTCAATTTTCCTGTCGCTACTATTTAATTCCGAAAAGCTTAATGCCGTTAAGATTATTCCATATACCAGAACAAATGACTGATATGTAACGTTGTGGAACCCAATCATTACACCTTTTAATAAATGTTTTACCGCATTAAGATCAGTAAATATGCTAATAAATGTAAGCGACACGAATAATATTACTATATTCCACCTGTTCAGCGCAACCTCCCGGCGGAGTAAAAGTAATACTCTGTTATAATGGAACTGGTCACTCATATTATAGCCTCCTTCTGAAATTGAGAGCTCATTTTACCGCTGCGTGATATTACTGCATTAAATAAAAGCTCGATATCGATCTCGCTCTCGAATCCGCCTTTGTTTTCGGTAAGGACCACATATCCCCCGGGTGTACTTTCATAATATAAAGTATCCACTTGATCCGGCTTTTCCAGCTGGAACCTGATCCTGTATCTCTTTTCGATTTCATGCACAGGCTCATGAAAGACAATCCGGCCCTCATCAAGAATAATTATTGGATCAATCAGGTTTTTCATTTCTTTTACCTGGTGTGTTGAGACGAGGAATATTTTCTCATCAGTTATCGAAGATGCCACAAGTTTCCTGAAAATGCTCTTTGCCGGGATGTCCAGTCCGTTTGTAGGTTCATCCATCAGCAGAACCTTGCTGTTTGCAGCCAGCGCAAAGGCAATGGAGAATTTCTTTTTCTGCCCGAAGGACAGGCCTGACAGTTTTCCTGTCATTGGGACCTCAAAGTTCTCCAGGTATTCCATGCATTTTTCCCTGCTGAACCTGGAATAAAAAGGAGCATATACATTTAGATACTCTGCGGCTTTCATTGGGGGCAGATAACTGTTATCAGGAAGAAATACAGTTTCTTCCAGTGATTTGGGATTCCGTTGAAAGGCAGGAAATCCCCTGAAACTGCATCTGCCCTCAACCGGATTCAGGAGTCCGCCTATAATCTTCAGCAGAGTCGTTTTTCCCGCCCCGTTTCTGCCCAGAAGGCCATAAATGTTTCCCGGCATCAAAGAAATATTGAGTTTTTGAAACAACATTTGCTTTTTCCGGTAGCCGAAATTAAGATCAGATATTTGGATCATCAGCACCTCTGTTTTAGTGTACTAGTTATCTCATACACAAAATAACAGTTCTAATTCATTTTGTCAAGAAAATTTTTGCGGGCAGGAATATTTGGGATTTTTGTGGCTGGGAGCCTTTTGTCTACAGGCGCTTACCGCGTATTTTTTCGACTATATCCAGTATCAGGTAAATAGCGGCAAATCCGATTATACCATATAGTATATTTTCGATGGGTAACATACAAACACACTCCTTATTTTTAGTGATACACTTACATCATCGGATATTTTCTTCTGCTGCAAAGGGCATTTTTCCGGTACTTCATCAAAACCAGATCCTAAATGCAGTGGATTTAGCATTGCAATAACTGAATTGCGTGAATATAATATTGTTATACACCATAATGAAGGAGGAAAATATGAGTATTCTTTGGTCTATTATTATCGGAGGAATTGCCGGGGCAATTGCAAAACTGCTTATGCCGGGTAAAGATCCCGGGGGCATTATAATTACTATTGCCATTGGTATCATTGGGGCACTGCTTGCCACTTTCCTGGGCCGGGCTGTCGGATGGTACCATGCGGGCGAATCTGCCGGGTTCATCGGAGCAATTGTCGGAGCAGTTATTATACTGGCTATCTACAGACTGATTATTGGAAGAAGACGCACCATCTGAAGTCAGGCCTTTTTCAGATGAATTTTCTAAAAGTAAATATCCGGTACAAACATAAAAAAGCCTCAGAATATGCTTTCATGCATATACTGAGGCTTACTTATTTTCCTTATAATTCCGGGACTGAATAGTCCACATTCTTCAGCCCGGAATTTCTCCGGAAACTATTACTGAGGCATCAGTTATATACAACGTCGTATTTGGTTCTAATCTTCTGCGCTAAAAGAGGTGCATACATTTCGGCAGCTGTCAGGTTATCTATTTTACTGGTCTGTGATACGTACATTATGAATCTAATCTGTAAATCCATATACTGTTTCATCGAAATTTGCTTTTTCGTCTTCATCCCTTGCCCTTTTGAATAAACATCGTTCTTAGTATAAACATCGTTCTGTTTATATATATCCAAT
>JBLMZM010000341.1:0-3341 GCA_050258815.1 Ignavibacteriales bacterium | reverse complement strand
AGTACTGCTGAGAAAGAGACTGGATATTACGGGTGTAACGAAGACAAAACCTGAGCTGACAGGATATGCCATGCAGCAGAACTACCCGAATCCTTTTAATCCTTCTACAGTAATAACATTTGAAATCCCTGTGGACTCCTTTGTAGAGCTGAATGTTTATGACCTGCTGGGAAGGGAAGTAACCACTTTGGTCAAAGGGGAGAGGCCGGCAGGGAAGTATTCCGTATCATTTGACGGAGGGGATATGGCCTCAGGAATCTATATCTATCGCCTGAAAGCAGGCGAATATACCATTAACCGCAAGATGACATTGATAAGATAATTGAAAAAAATAAAATCAGGGGGTCCGGAATTGGAAATTACTAAAATGACTGAAACTCAGGCTGAAATTGCCGGCATTAAGCCCGATGCGAAACAAACGAAAATATCTGCCCGGCGGGCACATGCGCTGGATGCACTAAGGGGAATAGCCATACTGGGGATGATCCTCTCTGGCAGTATTCCATTTAGTGGTGTTGCTGTTCTTCCCGCGTGGATGTATCATGCACAGGTTCCGCCGCCGGATCATATCTTTAATCCTGGTTTGCCCGGCATTACATGGGTTGACCTGGTATTTCCATTTTTCCTGTTTGCAATGGGAGCTGCAATACCACTTGCTATGACAAAAAGAATCAAAGCATGTGTGCCGGTATGGAAACTCATATTACAGTTGCTTGAGCGCGGACTCCTGCTGGCAGGGTTTGCAATATATATTCAGCATATTAAGCCATATTCAATAAGTTCAGATCCTGATACATGGGTAAGACTTATCAGTCTGCTGGGTTTTGTGCTTGTCTTTCCAATGATATTAAGGCTTCCGGCTACAATGAAACCTGCTTATAAGGTCATAATCAGGATTGCAGGCTACCTGGGAGCAGTAATTCTCCTTTCGCAATTAAGGTATGCTGATGGGAGTGGATTTTTGGTTACTAGGAGTGATATAATAATTCTGGTGCTTGCAAATGTTGCATTCTTTGGTGGCGTTATATGGTTATTCACACAAAATAACGTGCTGTTGAGATTGGGACTACTGGCGTTCTACCTCGCACTAAGGCTCACGCAGAATGTGGAAGGCAGCTGGAACCTGCTGATTTGGTATGCAACACCCGCAGCATGGTTGTATAAACTTTATTATCTGCAGTACCTTTTTATTGTAATACCTGGAACTATTATTGGAGATATGATCCTTAAATGGATGAATTCAGGTGAAAGTGCAATAGTTACAAATACCAGAGCAACAAAGACAAAGTATTCCCTGACGGCGGTACTAATATTACTTTGCCTGGTAATAAATCTTTATGGACTCTTTACCCGGGCCCTGTTCTATACTCTGATTGCTGATGTAATTATTTGCATTGCCGGATACCTGTTGTTGAACAAACCGGAAAATGAAACAGGGAAGCTGTACAAGTCACTCTTTAACTGGGGAACCTACTGGCTGCTACTAGGACTCTTTTTCGAGGCATTTGAAGGGGGAATAAAGAAGGACAAGTCCACACTGAGCTATTACTTTGTGACTACCGGATTAGCGATATTCACCTACATTGCAATATCGATATGTATTGATTGCTTTCAGAAGAAGAAGTATTTCAGTCTGCTGATTGACAGCGGGCAGAATCCAATGATTGCCTACATTGCGGGCAGCAACTTCATAATGCCCGTTCTGGCCTTTACATCATTGATTACAGTATTGAACAATTTAATGGTAAATCCCTGGCTTGGATTTTTGAAAGGACTGATATTCACGATGCTGGTTGCATTGACTGCGGCTTTCTTCACGAGAAGGAAATTGTTCTGGAGGACTTAAAAAAAGGCGGAGTAAATCCGCCTTTTTCGTTATTGGACAATCATGCCAAACTTTCAATCTCCTTAACCTCGCTGTCGGTAAGTTCAATCTGGTGTGCGTTGATTGTACCCTGAACCTGTTCGGCGCTTCTGCCGCCGACAATAGCGCCCGTTACGGCCGGGTGCCTGAGCGTCCATGCAATTGCAATCTCACCGGCCGAAGCGTTATATTTTTTCCCGGTCTCCTTCAGCTTTTCGACCAGAGTCAGGTTACGGGTGAGTCTGGGTTCGTTAAAATCGGGATTGTTTCGCCTCCAGTCGTCTTCCGGCAGTTTTTTAATGCGCTCTCTTGTCATGGCTCCCGTCAGGAGTCCCGATGCCATTGGCGAATACACAATAACACCGATACCCTCTTTCTGACAGTAGGGGAGAATTTCCTTTTCAATATTTCTGTTGAGAAGTGAGTATGGGGGCTGAAGCGTGGAGACCTCATCGATCTTTTTAATATACTCAAGCTGTCCTGTATTGAAATTGGAGACTCCGATATATCTTACCTTGCCTTCCTTTTTAAGGGCCGACAATGTGCGCCAGCCTTCTTCATTTTCTGCCTGGCTGGTATCGCCGGGCCAGTGGATCTGGTAGAGGTCGATGCAGTCGGTATTAAGGCGTCTGAGGCTTGCCTCGCATTCCCGGCGGATGGAATCTTCGGTCAGGTTCTTGTGCATTCTGCCCTGGGAGTCGCCCACGAGGCCGCATTTTGTGAAGACATAAGGCTTGCTGCCGTTCCACTCTTTGAGTGCCCTGGCCACGATCTCCTCTGAATGGCCGAGACCGTATGCAGCAGCGGTATCGATCCAGTTAATTCCCAATTCCAGGGCTTTGAGTATGCCTTCAACGGATTTTCTGTCATCCTGGCTGCCCCAGGCATATTCCCAGCCGCTGCCGCCGATGGCCCAGGCGCCGAATCCTATCCTGGTAATGGAAATATCGGAATTTCCAAGAATTTTTTGATTCATATTCCTCCCGGTAAATAAATAGGTTAGTAAGAATAAAACCTAATACAGCTAAAATAATATAACCAATTAGGAATGAAATTCAACCTTTAAACTTCTAATTCGCATTGGGTAACGGTTCGGGGACGGTTTTTGTCAGGATAAGGTCCTCTTCGGCCTCTTTTAACGGAATTTTCCGGCCTCTTTTGGTGACTTCCCTTACTAGCAGCACCCTCAGCAATTTTTCGTCTTCCTGTACAGGTAAAGCATGCGTGCTGCATACAATCCAGCCTTCCTTGCCCTGCCTGTTTAATTCTGCTGTTATCTTTTCCTCGTATAAAACCTTATTTTCAAGCACAATTGTTATGATTTTATATTCATATTGTTTCATAGCTCTTTCCTTTGGCTAATCTTGTACCCTTATAAATTATGATCCAAAGGGCCCAATTTCCATCCAAAAACACCCCCAACCCAGGGTATTCTGCCAAAATGTGCAAATCGTTTGTACCCGGTAAAAGTTCTTAA
>JBLMZM010000340.1:0-5889 GCA_050258815.1 Ignavibacteriales bacterium | reverse complement strand
TTCCTTATTGCTTCCATCTGCGTCGTTTCTATCTTTTCCATTACTCCGCGCACATTATCCAGCCATTGTTTTGCTAACATTTACTCTCTCCTTGTTTTATATTTTTGTTTTATGTGAAATTTTTCTTAAAACTATTGAGAACACTATTGCCATAAGTATGAAACTTATAAGCAGTACGACCGGAAAATTAGTTATTCCGTATGAATTTGAAATTACCCCAACCAAATAGTTAAGGAGTGTATTACCTATCAGGGCAATTACTATTGCTATACTGAAAGCCGTGCCGGAAAGGGCTGAATAAATGTTACCCACATATCCAAGCACGACTGGAAATGTAGCTGAAAACCCTACTCCAAGCAGTGCCAGTCCAACGACTGCCATTGTCATTGTAGTAGCTGTCATCAGGAAAATACTTCCTATTGTCCCTATTGCGATGCAAATATAAAGAACAATATAGGAGGGGAGTTTTTTCAGCAGAAATCCGAGTACAAGTCGTGTTATAGTAAGAGCCACAACCTGTGCAGAGAGTGCATAGAGTGCGTTTTCAACGCTGAGGCCCACTCCCTGGTTCAGATATTTGGTCGTCCAGTTGCCTACTATTCCTTCAACGCCGCTTTCAAAAAACAGTACGAATCCCATCAGTATTAAGGCTGATTCCTTAATGAGTGTAAAGCTCTGTTTGATAGGGAATCCCTGAGCTACCTTAGGGGACGGGAATTTGACGGCAATAAAATATATTACGGGTAAAACTATTGTCAGTCCGATTCCTGCAATTATGCTTTCATAGGAATAAGCCTTTGTCAACGATCCCAGCACTACCGGCATGCCGAGGGCCCCGATTCCGAAAAATACTCCCAGCAGGCTAAGGTTAGCGCCCTTCTCTTCAGTGCTAATATCGGCAACCAGGGCATTTGTGCCTCCATTTATGGCCCCGCCTCCGAATCCTATCAGGAAGAAGGAAAACTGAAGTATTGTAAATGAACCTGCAAAGGCGATACCCTCGAATGCAATCAGTATAAAAATAGAACAGACTATTAAAAGAATTTTATATCCGAAGCGGTCCACAACAGGACCGAAGACAACAGAACCGGCAAGTATGCCTATTGGCAGCAAAGAGGCAAGAGAGGCTGCCGTCAGTTCACTGACGCCGTATTTTGAAGTAATGAACGTAAATACAGTACCCAGCGAAAGGAACACCATTCCAAAGAGCAGCATGCCGAGACAGGCGGCTGCAAAAACCAGATTTCTTTTATACATCAAAAACTCCTTATTACAGAATTAATAGAATGACTTTATTAAGAACAGGGGTTAAAGATTTCTCAGTGCCAGATATCCTGCACCTATCAGTCCGGCATCTCCTCCCAGACCGGAGCTTCCCAGTTTTACCTGATTAATGCTGATTGGTTGTGCCCACTTTCTGGCCTCCAGCATTATTTTATCCAGGAACTGAACGGCAGGGCCGAAGACCCCTCCTCCGAAGATTATCTTTTCAGGATTAAATAGGCTAACCAGATTAGCAACAGTCATTCCCCAGAATTCAACGGCCAGGTTCAGGGTCTTTACTGCCACGGGATCCTCGGACTTATAAGCTTCAAAAACGTCGTGTGCCGTAATCAGGCTGCTGTCCTTCTGCCTGAGCTGACCTGAATAGTCCTTATCCGAGGAAAGAATTTCCCTGGCAACCTTAGCAATACCTTCTCCGGAGGCATGGTATTCGAAGCATCCGCATGACACGTATTTCTCCTGAAACGGCCTGTCGAGTGCCAGCCAGCCAATGGCTCCGGCAATATCATTAGAACCGCGCAGTATATTACCGTCAATCATTATTCCGGCGCCGATACCGGTGCCTACAGCCAGGAATATTGCATCTTTGCAACCGACAGCGGCACCCTGCCATGCTTCGCCAAGTATGTAACATGCGCGGTCGCTGTCAATACTTACGCGGATGTCTCTGCCATTTAATGCAGAATTAATTTCGTCTCTGAGCGGGTAGTCCTCCCAACCGGGAATATTTGGAGCCCAGACTCTGCCGGTTTTTGACCAGCTAATACCTGGTATACAAACACCTATGGCTGAAACCTTAACATTCTCTGAATCAGCCACTTCTAAAAACTTTGAGGTCAGCTGCTTTATTAATTCCCCTACTTCCTTACCCTGTCGTTTTTCCAGAGGCCTAACCTCCTTATGGAGTATCTGCCCTTCATTGCTGAAAATTGCACCAGCCAGCTTGGTACCACCCAGGTCTAATCCTATAACTGCCATATTAATTCCTTCTATTATATTAAATGACGTTCTTATGGTAAATAACCGACAATTGAACCTTATTTACAGGTATGAGAACCTATTATAATAGGAGTCAAAAGTCAAGAATTTGTTTTTAGAAAAATATTGAGTTTGGGCACTTGATAGTGAACGTTATTTTATTATCTTTAATCTCATCCTGGCACTCAGGGAAACCGGATATTTATAGTATACATATACCATCATTTGCATGTTTTTATTAATAAGGTTTGGAATCAGGGATTTAATTTAAAGGAGGCGAAATGAGGGTAAATTTATCTGTTTTTACTATGGCTATTCTGTTGATGTGCTTGCCGGCCATAAATAGAGCGCAGGATCTTCAGGGAACACTTCAGAGTTTATCCGATGCGGCCGCCAAGGCATATCTTAATCCTGCAAGCAACGGTTTTGGGGCTGATCTGAACAGCGGCTGGTTTTCCAGGGCACCGCAGGCTAAAATTCTGGGACTCGACGTACAGGTGGGGGTGGTTGCAATGGGTGCCTTTATGCCTGAAGACAACAAGAACTTTTCAATAAACGGCAATATCCGGTTTACGCGTTCCCAGGCCGAACAGCTGACGCAGTCGGTTGCTAATCAGTATGGTGCAGCCGCACAACAAGATATAGTCAACCAGATTATTTCGAGAGACTTTTACGTGGGGATTTCGGGACCTACTGTAATCGGCAGTAAAAATGAATATATGCAGGTTGAATTCGATGCCACAACGCTTTATTACCAGGGACAGCCGGTGTTTATTCCGCAGCAGGTCATTACCCTGCAGGATATAAATGGCGTGCTGGATAACACTTCTTTGCTGCCTTTCGGGGCTCCTCAGCTTACACTTGGTACGGTATACGGAACCCAGGTGACCTTCCGTTACCTTCCCCCTACGGAAGTCAGCGCTGATCTGGGCAAATCAGACTACTTTGGCTTCGGGATACAGCATAATATAGGCGTATGGATACCGTTCCCTTTACCGGTGGATATTTCACTAGGGTTTTTCACACAGAAACTAAAGGTGGGTGACGTTCTTGAAAGCACTGCCAATGAGTATGGGATTTTTGCCAGCCGGACTTTTGGTCCGGGTACCATAAACGTAACCCCGTATGCAGGCCTATCCTTCCAGAATGCGACCATGAAGGTATCTTACAATTATAATTACACCACTGCAACAGGCACTATTCCGACTAACGTCTCGTTTGAACTGGATGGGGAAAACTCTACAAAACTGGCAATCGGAGTAGCATTTAAGCTTTCAATAGTAAACCTGAATATTGACTATAATATAGCAAAGTACAGTACTCTCAGTGGAGGTTTAGGTTTAATATTTTAATGGCCATCTTTGAATAAATTGGGATGATATTAATTGCCGCAAGGAGGTATAAGTGTAATATGCCACCATGCGGCATTTTTTTTACGCTTTATAGCCTTTATTGTCTTATCTTGGGCGATATTATTTTAAAAATTAGGCTATAAATTTGAAGATGGTAAAAAGATACAAATTATTACTTTTGCTCTTATTCTGCGCCCTGTCATTTATTCCCGCCCATGCTGTATCAGCAGGTGAACCCTTAAGGAAAAAAATCGGACAGATGCTGATAGTAGGTTTTTCAGGTACGGATCTCTTTGACGGCTCAGCCTCAATGGATACGCTAAAAGTGGACCTGCAGGAAAGGAATCTTGGAGGTGTTCTTGAATTTGCTTACAATCTAAAGAGTCCTGTTCAGATGAAGACGCTTTCGGGCCAATTGAACCAGCTTGCTTCATTTCCTTTATTTATTTCGACTGATCAGGAAGGGGGCAAAGTAGCCCGCCTGGGTTCCGCAAATGGTTTTCAGGCTACCAATTCTGCCTATTCGTTGGGCACTCTGATTGACCGGGAAGACAGTACGCGTGCTACGGCAGCAATGATGGCTGGCTGGCTGGCACAATCGGGAATTAATATGGATTTTGCACCGGTAACAGATGTACTGGTGAATCCCAAAAGTCCGGTGATTGCGGGCCTTAACAGGAGTTTCTCCAAATCACCCTTAAAGGTTGCAGAGCACGCCGGATATTTTATTAACGAACTCCATAAGAAGAATATAATTTCAACACTGAAACATTTTCCCGGCCATGGGAGTGCTCTGACAGATTCGCACCTGGGGTTTACCGATATAACGAAAACATGGGCGGATTCTGAGCTGGTGCCTTACAGACAGCTTATCGCAAAGGGGCTCGTAGACGTCATTATGACGGGTCACCTGTTCAATGCAAATCTGGATACCCTTCCGGCAACTTTATCTCCTAAAGTAATCAACGGCCTCTTGCGCCGGGATTTAGGGTATAACGGTGTAGTTGTAAGTGATGAGATGTCCATGAAGGCAATTTCATCGAACTACGGTTTTTATGAAGCCGCCTCGTTAGCCATTAATGCAGGAGTAGACATTCTGTTATACAATTCGAACCTGTTAACCACGAATAACTCCCTTGTAAGAAGTCTGATAGATTACATTGAAAAGAAGGTTCTGGATGGTACAATACCCGAAAGCAGGATCGATGAATCCTATCAGCGGATTATGAACCTTAAGGGCAGGTACATGGTCCCCAGTGGAGTTGCAATGCGGGATGATTCTGTTTTGCCGGGCAGTTTCCGTCTGGAGGGTTATCCAAATCCTTTTAACAGCAGCATTAATCTGCGGGTAATAATTCCATTTGAGGGAAGGACATCACTGAAAATTTATGATATAATGGGCAGGGAAGTAGCAACAGTAATGGAAGGGGAAAAGCAGCCTGGTGTATATACACTTAACTGGGATGCCAAAGACAACTCAAGCGGTGTTTATTTTGCGACCTTAAGAAGCGGATCAACACTTAAGACGAGTAAGATAGTATTACTAAAGTGACATTGTTATAAAAAACGGCGTTTAGCAGGCTGGAACCTGTTAAACGCCGTTTTGAATTTCAGGCGGACGGGGGTATTACTTCGACGAAAATTTCATCAAGATATCTTTTACTGCATCTTTGTGGACCATAAAATCGATCATTTTCAGCTTTACGTAGTCCTCGTGGTAGAAATAATAACCGGGATTCTTTGCACTTTGTGCTCCTGCACCTGAATCCTTGATCAGGTACCAGTCCTTCCCATTCTTTTCCATATATCCCACCAGATGAATCCCATGATCATCGGTTGTTGACTGATTGTTAAATCTCATCTGGCGTGCATTTTCATCTATATATTCAGACGGAATATCAAAGGTTGGCACCATTGCAACTTCGGCTTTGGGATCATATCCCGGTTCTGATACGTCGCCGCCGATTGTAATAGTATAGCCTTTTCTAACGGCATTTTTTAAAAGGTTCATATATTCATTAAGCGGTACGTTGTAATAATCACTGTCATGCCACCAGTTATCTGGCACATTGTATTCCATTTTCTTATAATAGGGAGCTTCCATAAGGGAGATTACATCAACATAATCATCCATGTTTAGCCTTACAACCTTTTCAAAATACTGTTGTGGTGTAATTTCTCCGGCTTCTGTCATCACTTTTACGGGAGGCTTGCCAAGATAGTGATCCATGATGGATTTAATAGTGGAGATGACCTTTTCCTCGTTCCAGTCGCT
>JBLMZM010000339.1:0-5848 GCA_050258815.1 Ignavibacteriales bacterium | reverse complement strand
CTCATTTCCGCGATTTGATAAATTTTATTATTCTTTCTGCATGATATCTCGATGACTCGATATTCCAGCGGCTCGTGTTCATTCCTCCGCATACACACCCGGCTAAAAAAAGGCCTTCCTTGTTCGTCTGAAAAGTCTCCCCGTCGTAGTAAGGCTCCCTGAGTTCATCATGGGATATTTTAACCCCCGCCTTTTTTAACAGTGTGTAGTCGGGCTGGTAGCCTGTCATTGCAAGCACAAAGTCATTCTTAATTGAAAATTCACCCTCCGGCGTGCAGAGGTCCACCTCATCTTCCCGTATCTCCTTAATGGTGGAATTAAAATAAGCATTAATAGAGCCCTCTTTTATGCGGTTGTCAATATCCGGCCTCACCCAGTACTTCACCCCCGGGTCGAGTTCACCTCCGGCTATTACCATCGTTACATGGGCACCCCGGCGGAAGGTTTCCAGCGCGGCATCTACAGCAGAGTTCCCGCCTCCAACAATGACCAGCTCCTGAGCGGCATAAGGGTGGGGCTCGTCATAGTAATGTCTGACTTTCTTAAGACTTTCACCCGGTATGTTCATAAGGTTCGGTACACCGTAGAATCCGGTGGCAATAACGACGTTGTTTGCCGTATAGATACCTTTTTCGGATTTGACCAGATATCCGTAATCCAGGTCCTTTATGTCCAGTACCCTCTCATAAGTCTTTACGCTAAGGTTCCAGGAGAATGTTACTCTTCTGTAATATTCAAGTGCCTCAGAGCGCGTCGGTTTGTAGCCGTGGGAGATAAAAGGGACGCCGCCAATTTCCAGGCGCTCACTGGTGGAGAAAAATGTCATGTTTACCGGGTAGTGATAAAGTGAGTTTACAAGGCACCCGGCTTCTATTATTAAATAACTTAATCCTTCTCTTGCTGCTTCAATTCCGCAGGCAAGACCGATCGGGCCTGCACCTATTATAATTATATCATATGTATGGGGCATATTCATCCTTTAATAATCGGCTGTTTATCAGCTCACCAGATTGTCTATTAATTCATTATACAAAAATTTATAAAAGGGACCAAAAAGTAACTGAAATTTTGAGCCCTCAGGTACCTAAGAGATTACTAAAGCCGAAAGCCCTGATTTTACCGGCCCCTTCTCCTGGATTTTATCATTGACGATTTGGAAAAATATCCATAACTATGTCTATAGAAAGAGGAGCGGCGATGATCACTTTTACATACCCATTGATTCCAAAACTTATTTACCGTTACGCAAACATTCCGGTAACATTTGTTCTGCTGATGTATCTCTTCATCTCCGTAATGGCTTTGAGAATCAGTTCATTTAGTATCATTCCTGCTGCTATTAATGTTCTGCTGATTTATTTTGTTAACCGTTATTATTTCAGGCTCTATAAGCTTTTTCCCTATAAGATTCAGGTGGATGACCAGAAAATGATCTGTTCGGATTTTCCCTTCAGCCGCAAGATCATCCAGATCAAATTTGAGGATATTGAAAAAGTAACAGGAAGCATATTTAATGAAATCAAAAACAGGCCTATTCATATCTACGACGGCAGACAGAATATTACGATAGCTTTTTCTCTGCATCTGAAAAGGATAAATGACCTTTTAACTATAATCTTAAGTAAAATCAGAAAAGAAAAAAGCGATGAACTGCTCTTTAAGCTGAGACAGCATAATACCGGAATGAAAAGCGAGGGGAGTAATCCTTAAAAAAAGGCCCTGAAGACTTTCCATAATCTTCAGAGCCTTATAAAAGTGCTTCTTAAAACCTTTGTCTACTCTACAAACTGTCTGGCATAGTATTTAGCCGTAAGCTTTTCTCCCGTTGCCTTTTCAATCATATCGTTCCAGTAGTATTTTCTTCCTGCCTCAAAAACATTTTTCTTAAGATAATCCCCGACCTCTTTTTTATTGAAGAAGCTCTGCTCTTTGGGGTTCGCTGCATTTAATACCTTGCCCGTTATGTGGAAATACAGCTGTGAGGCAAGGAGCTCACCTAACATATAATTGTGGTAATAGCACGGGTAGCTCGAGATGTGGATCTTTGACGCCCAGTCGGGTTCATTCCTGCCTTCGGGCCTTTTAAGCCCCTGGTACTTCTCAACCAGATCCCACCAGAGCTTGTTCAGGTCCTGATCGGGGTTCTCATACATGCTTTTTTCAAAACGGTAGACCACCTGCACCCAGCGGCTGAATACCAGCTGCTCAAGCCTTAAGGATTTGAAGCCCGCATCTCCGATCTTAGTCTTTTCTGCATCTGAAATACCCAGGGCATCCTGCATCCATTTTGGGTTTGAGGCAAAGCGCCCGAACATCATTGCAATTGCCTCTGTTGTAAATGTGTGCGCGGGCTCTCTTAACTGCCAGGGGAGGCTGTGGTCTGTAAATTTGTCATAAACCGCGTGCCCGAATTCGTGAAGCGAAGTGTTCATCCAGTTGTAGTTCGGTTTAACGTTCATTACAACCCTTACGTCATCATCGCGGTCTATCGATGTGCAGTAGGCATGCTGGTACTTTCCTTCCTTTTCATAAAGGTCGCTTTTTTCCGCCAGGTCACTCATCGGAAGCCCGATGCCCTGATAGTAGGATTTTGTTATATCAACAATATTCTTGTCTTTATAGTACTTATCCAGGTCAACCTCATATATTTTCGGGGCTTCCTGGAAGAACCTGTTCTGGTAGTGCCACGGCATTAGTTCACCCGGTGCAACATTATACCTTTTTGCAAGAACCCCGTCCATTTCACCTTTAAGCTTCATGAAAGAGTCGCGTGTCAGGTTGTCCAGCTCGTCAAAAAGCTTCTCAATTTCCTGCGGATCCTGTTCGCTGAGCTTCAGGCTCATTTCATGATAATTCTTAAAGCCGAGCTCACGGGCCGATTCATTTCTCATTTTGGCAAGCTTTATGACGTCACTGGCAACAACTCTCCCGATTGCCTTGCTGCCCAGCCATGCGGCTTTAAGTTCCCTGGAGTCGGTTGAATTCTTAAGTATCTCTTCAATCTCGTTATCTGTCAGTTTTTTGCCTCCTACCTCGGCGCGGAAGGTGGAAAATTTGTTCTCCACGTCTGTCCTGAGCTTTATGATCTCTTCAAGTTTTTTCGTATCCACCTGGTTTTCCAGATAAGCGTTATAAAGAGTTTCAAGCTCGCGCTTTAACGTGGGGTCTGTTATAAGCCCCGATTCCTTGAACTTCTTTATCTTCTCAAAGTCCTCCTTGCTCGTGTAAACCATACTTCTTTTAATTTCAAGCTCGGCAGACTTGTCGTAATCTTCCTTCTTGCCTGAAATGGTGGCGTTAAAATATGCCAGGTTTGCATCCCTCGAAAGAGGAATGACCTTGGCCTCGTAATCTTTTACGAATTTTTGAAAGTCCTTTTCCATTTGATCCTTATTTGTACTTGCACAGTTAAATAAAGTTATGGAAAACAGGAGAATAAAAAAAGCATGAAAGGCGGGATGAAACTTTCTTTTTAGCATTTGTCACCCTTTGTTTTATTGGAGAAAAGTGTTGCCCTAAAGTTAAACAGTTTGTAATGATTCTTCAAGAAGGTTTATATGAACGGACTGAGAAATAAATGATTGGACCAAAACGGTCCTGGAATTTCAGGTTTCATAGTATTGTAACATTTAAGAATACTTCTAAATCAAAGTCTCCTTGTTAATAAGCTTATATTTCTTGTTCGACTGCAGGGCCAGGAATCCCTGCTGCTCCAGGCCTTTTAAGGTCTTTTGAACGGTTGTCAGGCCTACACTGGAATATTCTGCAATTTCACGTAAGGGATTTTCTTCCAATCTGGGATTACAAAGAAGAGTAAAAATCAGCTGCAAACCAGCAGGCTGAAAGACTCTTCCAGGTCTTTGTACCCTTTCTGGTTCTTTCAGGCGCCTGCCCTGAATGTCTATATATAAGGGAGGCAATTTTATGAAAGCGCTACCTGCAGTATCCATAAAATTTATATCCAGACCTCTGAGTACTTCCGCCATTTCAGGATTTACATACCTGACAACCAGGAGAAACAGATTATGGTTTAAGTTAAGCTGCGACTTTAACAGTCCGATAGTACTTCTGCTGATATTCTGCTTTACTTCAGCATTAAATATTAGATTGTAATCTTCAACTTTTAAGAGCAGCTGAAAATCATTCCCCTGCAGCAAGGGCTGAAATTCCCATTTGGTAGCATTTTTAAACTCTTGAAGTGCTTTAGTCAGAATATCAGTTTCCAGCATTGCGCAATTCCTGAATCAGTGTTTAATATTAGGGAATACATTAAAAAAGGGAACAAAAATCAACAAATAAAGCCAAAATTAGGCGTTAATGTTTATAATTTCCATATGTTTCCTTTTAGGGAACAGGATAAATGGCGGTCGATAGAAGATGTCGGTAAAGAAAATTGATACTTATGATAAGCAGAAAATACTGCAGCCTGGATAAATGCCCGTTAATATTTTCTGCACTTACAAATTAAAAATTCTTTCTGTCACTTCATTCTTTTCGTTGATAATGCTCAGTATTATAGCATTGTTTATTTCTGCCACCTTTAAGCCTACAATAGCGCCATCTTCAATTTTAAGAGCCGGCTCGAGGGAATTAATGTCTGTTTGTGGATTACTGGTTAAGGAATTAGAATCAATTTTTAGCATTATTAAACGATCCAGTGTGGCAATGACAACTGCGTCATTAACTACGGCAATATCAACCAAGCGCCCATCGAGCGACTCATCATCACCGCCATAACGTGAACCGCACATTTGAAAACCGGTTTTAAGATCACTCAATTTAAGAATGCCTATGCAATCCTGGCTTGTTCTGGAATATCCACTGAAGGAACCCGATATGTAGATCAGATAATCCTTATTTAATATTGCTTTATGGATACCTCCGTTCGGCCCCATCATAAATGGGATCTCGTGATAAGATATGAGCTTAATATTATTGGCGTCACTGAGATTATACTTAATTATGTATTTGGGACGCACTACATCATCTACCGCATATAAAGTATCCTTAACAATTAACAGATCATCAATGCTTCTTCCGGTTGAGCGGGTTATTTTTTCTGGTATTTCAATAATCTTCCATTCGCCTTTATCCATATTATAATACATGAATGAATCTTTTGTTTTCATAAATAATTGGCCACCAAGAAAAATTAAATTATCGTGCTTCAGAATGGACATTGGAAAAATAGATTCAGGATAGGTGAGTTCCTTACTATTACTGATTTGCCAGTTCTGATCCAGCTGTTTCATAATTATCTTGTGAGAACTTGTGTCCAGACAGACAATAAAATTGTCCTTTGTTACATAGCCTTTATAGTAATGTGGAAGCGGCAAAGTATTTAGCTTTTCAATTGTGCCCTTATTTAATCTGCAGACAATTGCCCCGCTGTCTTGGGGAATGAGCATAATTTCTGGTGAGGAATTGCCGTTTTGAATATTCGAATAAGATGTTTTCTTAAAAGTCGAAGGAAATAAAGATTTATATAGCGAAACAGAACCGCTGCATGAACAAATCAGCAGCCCAATAGCTGCAAGAAAAAGGTAAGTGAACGCTTTCTTAAAAATCATACGGAGTGCTTCCTATTTATCCAACTTTATTAAGGATTTTGTATAGATATTTTGAAATGAAGAGGTGTTTATTCTCCGGAGATTTTAGATTTCCCAATATTTATAAGAGGGACAAAGCGTATTCATAAGAACTTACTTATTTCACTTTTGAATATGCTAAATGTTTCCCCAAGATTTTCAACAAGCGGCTCCATCTTCTCTGCATATAAATCCAGAGCATAGGCATGACTGAAGAAATGCCTGAATGCAAGATATTGCCCTAAGAGTAATTTGCAATC
>JBLMZM010000338.1:0-4092 GCA_050258815.1 Ignavibacteriales bacterium | reverse complement strand
TGTTTTTTTTAGAAGTAGTTTTAACTTTAATGTCCCATTTAGATCGAATAATTACCATAATTGCATAGGAAAAGTATTTGTTTATACATATTATCTTCGATTCAGAATATGCTGCGGCTTTTAATAAAATGATTTCCTCAAGTTTCCATTTAGAGGAACACTTCTTTCTTATCTATGGTAGATCGACTATGGGAAAGGAGAATAATTTTTCCTATGCAAATAGTTTAAGAATAAATTCCCTCTCTGATGAAAATATTGTACGGCTGCTAAATGCAAGCTCCGGAATAATCATTCATGGACTTTTTTTCAACGGACTCGTGGATTTTCTGTATTCGAACCAGTATTTATTAAATAAAACCGGCTGGGTTATTTGGGGCGGGGATTTATATCAATATAGGGAAGCCGGCAGTAAAGACTTCCCGCTTAGCCTGGAAGTTAAAAGAAGGGCAATAATAGAAAAATTCTCGATGATATTTGCTCCTGAAGGGGATTATGAACTTGCAAAACAGGTTTACAATACGAGAGCTTCCTTTTTACCCGTAATATATCCGCCATTATTAGATTATAGTTTCCTGGATAAACTTCGTAATATAAAAAAGACCTCAGATGAGGTCGTAATACAAGTGGGCAATTCAGCATCCCGTTCTAATCAGCATATAGAGGCTTTGAGAATGCTGGGGAAATTTAAGGATGAAAATGTGAGAATAATTTGCCCCCTGGTATATGGGGATTTGGTTTACCGGGAGGAAGTAATTGAATGTGGCAAGGCCATATTTGCCGATAAATTTTTTCCTATAACAGGATATCTTTCCCCAGAGGAATATTCGAAATTAATTGCGGTTGTGGATATTGGAATTATGAATCATAACCGGCAGGAGGCTTTGGGAAACATTCATGCATTGCTTTACCTGGGTAAGAAAGTATATATAAAAAAAGAAGTTTCCACATTCCAATACTTCTTAGATAAAGGAATAAAATTAAACGATATAGACGATATATACTCGTACAATTTTGACCAGTTCTGCAACTATGGCAAGAATGATGCATTGAATGCGTATGAATGTATCTCAAAGAGTTATTCCACTTCAAATATGATCTCGGTCTGGCAAAATATATTTTCAGAATTATTCCGGAAGAGTATTTTAACACGGATTATTGGCCAAAGAAAGACCTCTCCGGATGACTTGTACTTGAAAAGTGAAGGCGATATGTTAAATGAGGTTCGGAATGGTTCTGAAGCCCACTTCCAACTGGGAGAGATTTGTTATGAAACAGGTAATTATGAGGCGGCCTTAAACAATTATTCTTTAACTTTTCAGATTTCTGAAACAAGGATCGATGCCGCGATAAAAATAGTATTATCCTGCCTCCGTTTAGAAAGGAAAGAAGCTGCGGTGAAATTTCTGGCTGAAGTTTATAAAAGGAATCCTGGCAACCCATATTTAGAATTCCTATCAAAGGAACTCAAGGCATACTTTATCTGAACTCGAGGAATGTTTACGGAAAATTGGATTCACCATTATCCTCCTTTACCTTAATCCCTGTAAAAGAATCTGACAGATGTAGACTCAAACGCTGCCTTTTTCTTCCTTCTGTAAATCCTTTCAATGTTGTAAAAACCTTTATGAAAATAACAGACCATAATTAAAACTTAAAGGAAGTAGTGGCTAAAATTAGCCAAGGATCTACAAGCAAGCAGAAAATACTCTGAAAAGGCGTTAAAAAGGCCCAAATCCTTTGGTATAGAATTGGTAATAGTATAACTGGATTTTCCAGGCATATAGCAGGTAAAGTCTTCTATGTATGTATTTGCTTTATAGAATTTCTGTGATTTGAGATCAAAGACAGGGCAAATGGAAGAAAAAAGATGTTCAAGGAATTCTCTCTCTGAAAAGCAGGTTCTAAATTTAAGGGAATTCATGGGCATACTATTATTTAAACTATACTTAAAGAACGGATAAAATGCAGGTTCCAAAAAAAATTAAAATCTTGCAGCTGGATACTTTTTACCATAGTTACCTTGGAAGTATTTATACACGGGATGTTTCATTAAGAAGTAAGAGCTATTCCGGGCAGATGCAGACTATTCTGCAGGATGGATTTGCTGCAGTACATACGGTGGCCCCATATATGGAAGAGCTTGGTTACGAAATAATGTGGGTAATAGGAAATTCATATTATTCACAACTAAAATGGGCTGAAGAGCACATGCCCGGTATTCATATCGACCAAAGCATGATGTCTGAAATTATCAGGCACCAGATAGAAATATTTCAGCCTGATGTCTTATATACAACAGATCCCGTTTTTTTTGACAGCAAACTAATTAAAACCTTTAAGAAAAAACCGGAATTGGTTATAGGTTATCTTGCTTCGGATATTCCTCCTCAAACAGACTGGTCTGAGTTTGATCTGATCTTGTCTCCACTTTCTTCCTTAAGAAAAGAGGCTCTAAAAATCGGAGCCCGTGAATCTGCTTACTTTAAGCCTGGCGGCTTCCCACTTTGGATCTATGATGAGATAAAAATTATTGTGCCTGAATACAATACAACCTTCATCGGGCAGTGGACTAATGGCCAACACAAAAACAGAAACAGATTGATTGAAATACTTGCCGCCAATGCCGAGGCTTCTCTCAGGAAAGACGCCTTGGGATTGTTTTTAAGCGGCGAGGTAGATAGCATCCCTCCTGCTGTAAGAAAGTACAACGTGGGTTCAAAATTCGGCCTTGAAATGTACAAAAGCCTGCGCTCCGGTAAAATTGCCTTTGATGCCAGAGGTGATATAAGGGCATTAAAGACAACGATGGAAATTGCGGACCTGGCTGCAAATGAAACTGCAAATATGAGAATATTTGAGGCTACAGGATGCGGGGTTTTCCTTCTGACAGAATATAGGGAGAACCTGCATGAGTATTTTGAAATCGGAAAAGAAATTGAAACATTTTCCAGTGAAAGTGAGCTCATTGATAAAATCAATTATTATTCAACTAACGCCACGGCACGGGAAAAAATAGCCCTTCAGGGAAAAATCAGATGCCACAGTTACCATTCCATGTATCAAAAGACACGAGAATTGGACAATCTGGTAAAAGAAAGGCTTTCTTCCTTTAAGAATACCAAAACAAATCATAACGCCATGAATACGATAAATCAGAAGGAATTCTCTGTTCAACCGGTAAGCCGGCTCTTTGGTTTTGACAGGGGGAATCCCATCGACAGGTATTATATAGAAAAGTTTTTACAAAATAACCGCCGCGATATTAAAGGAACCGTCGTTGAGATTGCAGAAAATACCTATACAAAGCGCTTTGGAAACAACGTCACAGAAAGTCTGATTCTTAGTTATACTAAAGCGCCAAATGTGGATATTGTGGGTGACTTTGCTACAGGTGAGAATATCCCTAAATCCAGATTTGACTGCATTATACTCACTCAGACGATTCAGTTTATTTATGACGTTAAATCGGCTTTATTAAATGCATATAATTCCCTGAGAGACGGAGGCACACTCCTTTTGACTGCCTCAGGAATCAGCCAGATATCCCGGTATGATATGGACAGGTGGGGAGAATTCTGGAGATTTACCGACAGGACCTTTGAGGCGTTGATAAAGGATGTCATCCCTTCGGCAGAATTTGAAATTGACACCTTTGGAAATGTGGCTGTTGCAAAGGCCTTTTTAGATGGATTGGCTTATGAGGAAATCCCACAGGATGTGCTCGACTACAAAGACCCCGATTATCAGGTCCTCCTTTCAGTTAAAATAAAAAAGAATTCAAATGTGACACATGGGTACAAAGAACTTCTTAAAAAAGAGCATCCGCATAAAGAAAATGCCCCTGTGCATAAGCAACCTGCAAAACAGGCTGACGCATATGAAGCTAATGTGCTTCTTTATCATCGTATTGCAAATGACCCCCTGGATACTCAGCTTTTGACTGTAACTCCGGAAAACTTTGATGAACATCTCAAGGTCTTAAAGAATAATTTTAACATTGTACCCCTGAGTTCTTTAATCAGATCTGTAAAAGAAAAATCTATAGAACCCAGGACGATTGCAATAACATTTGATGACGGTTATCTTGATAAT
>JBLMZM010000337.1:0-14684 GCA_050258815.1 Ignavibacteriales bacterium | reverse complement strand
TAGCCTATGCGGGGTTTTCCGCAAATCCCTGTAAAAGCCAGGTCCTTGCGCACCACAATTGGCTTAAGATCCAGTTCCTGCGCAATCCTATCTGAGGAAACAAATTCTCTGCCCTCAGATTTAAGCTGGTTCAACAGCCTTAAATACCTGGGCAGGCGGCGTACGGTCGGCATTCTGATGATAATTTCAGCTTTTTCAGGGAAGGAATCCATTAAAACACGCTCTTATTTATGTAATTGATATTTATATATCGATATTTTAATATCGAAAAATACCGCATATTATGCATGTGTGCAAGAATTTTTTGATTTTTCTGTCAGAAAATGTGCCATTTAAAAATTGGAAACCCCGGAAACAGCTTTAACAGGCTGCCTCCGGGGTAAATAATCTCGCGGTAACTAATAAAAATGTATTAAAGGATCATTTCAGGAGCAATAGCTTCCTGGAATCCATGAACTTTCCTGCCTTTATTGTGTAAATGTACACTCCGCTCGGAAGCTTCGATGCGTTAAACTCCACCGAATGACTGCCGGCCCTTTTAACTTCATTTACCATGGTGGCCACTTCGCTTCCCAGAACATTGTAAATTTTAAGGCTAACAAATTCTTCCTGCGGAATTGCGTAAGTGATCCTGGTCGAAGGGTTAAAAGGATTGGGATAATTCTGCGAAAGTGAATATGAACGGATGCTTCCCGTGCCCGGGCCGTCTTCTACATCCGACAGAGGCGGATAATAAACTGAAAGACCCTTGTTAATTGTTCCGACCCATATAGCCCCGCTTGTATCAGCAGTAATTGCCGTAATGGAATCGCTTGCGATGCCTGAATTGGAAGTGTCGTAGACGCTCCAGTCGGGGGCAAGGAATTTATGCAGGCCTCCGGTTTCTGTCCCAATCCACTTCTGATCATTTTTGTCTATGAAAATTATACTTACAAAGTTACTTTTCAGTCCCGAGTTATAAATATTATAAATATCGCACGTTGTGCCTGCATGGGCTACAAATCCCTGTCCCTTGGTGCCCACCCAGAGGACTCCTTTTTTGTCGATAGTTATCGTCTGAACATCATTGCCCGGCAGGGGGGAGTTGTCCTTATTGTTGATCATCCAGTTGGTCCCGTCATACATTGCAACGCCGCTGTCCGTGCCGAAGACCGTAAGGCCCATCATGCTGTGGTAGGCAACACAGTTTACGTGATTGCTGGGGATCTTGGAGTTTGAAGTGTTATAGACAGTCCAGTTTTTGCCGTCAAACTTGGCCGCCCCGCCGGTGCCGGTTCCAATCCATTTATTCCCGTGGGGATCTATTGCAACGTCGGTTACCCATTTATCCCCCGGCAGGGGAGAGTTGGAGCTGTTATAAACTTTCCAGTTTTTGCCGTCGAACCTTATAAGTCCCGCGCAGAATGTGGATAGCCAGATAGTATCCTTACCCTCGATTGTAATTTTGCCCGGGTAGAGGCATGTTACGGCAGAATTTGATTTGTCGTAGAGCGTCCAGTCCTTCCCGGCAATTTTAACGAGGCCTTTGTCGGCCGAGACCCATTTAACGCCAAAAGAATCAACTGCCACGGAGTTGATCTTATCCGAGGGCAGCTTTGAGTTTTTAGTGTTGTATGTCACCCAGTTTGTATCCTGGCAGAAGGAATAGGAAGAGGCAAGGATCAGAACAAATAAACATAGCTTTTTCATAACGTCCTCTCATATTTATTATTTCATCATTACAACCCTTTCTAAATAGTTCCAGTCATTACCATGACTTTCAGTATAATTATCCATGCGGCCGCAGAGTTCTTGTTAGCCTGGTGGAAGGTTATATTTATTTGCACCCAAATATAAACAAATAATTTGACCGAAGAACCGCAAGTACAAAGCGAAGATTTAACGGGCTGTCTTAAAATGTGAAGCCCTGGGAAGGGCCCGGCCAGGCCTTCCACGGGGCTTTTTTTAATCAAAGGAACTCCTTACCGGATTAAAAAACCTTGAAATTACTTCAAAAACGGGGCTGATTTGAAAACAGCTCCACATTGTGCTATAGATCACAAAAAGAAGCTATACATGCTGAATCTCAAAGGCTGAAACAATAACTCATTCCGAATTTCAAAATCCATTTCAGGTTTACGTCCGGGAACACTTCTGATAAAGGGTGATAATGGTCGTTAATTACAATAGCCTGATTTATACGGTACCCGATCTTTTGATTTAACCCGTGCTGAAGCATCAGTTCAAGCGCGAAATGCCTTCCGGGGTTAAACCCTAATCCCAGGGCAGGCATAAAGAGGTCCGCTTTCTGCGTGAAGTAGTTCCCGTGAATGCCGTCAGAAAACTCCTTATCATTTACGTGGTGATAAGCTACTCCGCCAATGGCATAGAGGTCTTTATAGTAGTACTTTGAAAATATTCCTGCCTCAATGCCGTTATAGCGGTCCTCCCAGTTATAGCCCAGCCGGGCCTCAAAGGCAATGTCCATCTCCATAAAGGCTGTACCGGTAACGTAAAAAGAAGAAAAGATGGGGCTGGATCTTATGAATTTTTCGGGACCTGTATTCATCTGTTCGCTGTTAAGTCTAAGGCCGGCCTGAAAGGTCTGGGCAGATGAAATTGATGAAAGAGACAATACAGAGATCAGAATTGAGATGCAAAGCGTTTTCATAAAGTTATTCCTGATTATCAAACATGTTACAGGTATAGAGAGAAATCAGCATTATAGGGTAAATGAAACACCCACAGAGAAAGCAAGACTGCTGAAAGGGAAATATTGCTTACGCTGTTGTGCGGGGCTGTTTGGATCCTGTGATGCACTTGAGTCCCAATTCTCCACAAAATTCATTTTCTTTGATGAGACAGATAATTTCGTCAGATAATCTATTCCATTTACCTGATATTTTTTCATTTCCGCTTCCTTGGGGGCGTAAGACAAATTTTTGCTGCTGATTTCAACAAAAAGGTCGATACTGCTATAAACTTCGTATGAAGTGCCGACGGCGGCATTCAGTCCCAGCATTGAACCTCCGCTGTACTGCGTCTCATTTGAAAAAGCACTTCTGTAATTTTCACTGTTTATATTAATACCTGATACGTTGCTGTTTATAGTTCCAAAACTGAAAACGGGACCTAGCTTCAGATATGGTTTGAAACTCTTCAATTGTGTCCTCAGTACCATAGAGGGATTGATCATAAAGGCAGTGCCATAGTTCTTATAATCATAAACAAGTTTTTGGCCATCCAGAAAGTTATATTCTCTATGTAAAGGATAGCTTGAACCGTCCAGGTACTGGAGTTCCAGGTCAAGGCCAATATTCTGATTTGCAAAGTATCCGAATCCGGCACTGAAATAGGCTCCCTGGCCGAAAGAATAATCCTTTGTCTTATAGGAATAATTGGAGACGTTTGGGGCAGTTTCATTAGAAAAGTAGTCGTAATCAGTTTGGGTTGAGATCCCGATTCCATATCCGGCATGGAGCCTTACATAGCATTCCTGCGCGAAATTAAAGCCTGATGATAAAAGAACTGCCGTCAGAATAAAAGCCTTGAGTTTCATTGTTTCTCCGTGAATAATTGAAAATGAGAAGAATTTATTGAATGATTGAATCATCCTTTGGTAGTCTTAATCCTGTTTTCCCCCCGGGGTCCCTGCGCAACTCGTTTTTCAATAGTGCCGGGCAGAATGTTTACTTTTACTCAAGCACCTTCTTTATGGCTCCCAGTACCAGATCCTCCATTATTTTATAACCGTCATAGTTCGGGTGCACACCGTCTTTCGAATATTTAGCATCCAGTCCCTTGCTTTCATCAACCAGCAGTGGATAATAATCCACATAAGGAATGTTATTTTCATTGCAATAAGACTTAATCATTGAGTTCAGCTTTATTATATCTTCTGCCGGTTGCAATTCTTTGCGCCATGGAAATTGATAAACCGGTAAGACCGACGAGAGAATTATTTTTATGTTATTTGCCTGGGCCAGCTGGACCATAGAAACAATATTTCCGAAGACATACTTTAATGCAATAGGGCCTGCGTTTTCTGCAATGTCATTTGTGCCCGCCAGAATAACAACCAGGGCCGGTTTCAGGTCAATTACGTCCTGTCTGAAACGGATAAGCATCTGCGAAGAAGTTTGCCCGCTTATACCTCTGTCGAGATAACCGTTTACCTTAAAAAAGCTGCTGTCTATAATAGCCCAGGATTCAGTTATTGAATTACCTAAAAAAACTACCCGCTTTTCCCCGGCAGCAGGGAGATCTAAATTATCATTAGAAGCTGCGTACTTATTCCAATTTACCCATTTTGTAATGTCAATATTTTGGCTATAAGCGGAATGCTGGAATAATACAAAAAAAAGAACGATGTAGCTGAAAATATTTTTCATGATTAAACTTTGTATTCGTAATTAGATATTATTTGTGGATTTTAAAATGCACTAAGTACTTGAAAAACGCAAGCCTCATGATGCCATAAAGGCAGATGTGCGTGTAAATTGGTCAAATACTTCAATCACAAAGAGTATCAACTGTGAATGAAATATTTAAGCAGTTGAGCCTTTCATGCCAGCGCAACATATAATGGGAAATATTAAATGATTCAGAAAACGCTGGCATTCCACGCAAAATTAAAATAATTTTCCGGAATAGTTTAAGCCCATTTTTCAGAAGAAGAGCAGGAGTGGGATGATTAAAACACCAAGACTTATACTTATCCCGGCAACAGGAGAGATGCTTAGGGCCGAAGCGGGGGACAGGACGAGGCTGTCTTCTTTGCTGAATGCATATATTCCTGAGAGCTGGCCGCCTGAAACACTTATAGATGCAATCCCCTGGTTTATTGAACAGCTCGATAAGAATCCGGGAGATGAATGCTGGTACTTCTGGTACGCATTGCTTGAGAAAGGGGAGTCTGCAGAAAATGTGCTTGTAGGCTCCGTTGGCTTTAAGGGGGCGCCGGATAAAAATGGAATGGTGGAGATCGGTTATTCAGTTCTGGACGAATTCCAGGGAAGATCAATTGCCACCGAAATGGCATCTGCAATTACTGAGTGGGCCTTAAAACAGAGCGGCGTTAAAATGGTAACTGCACAGACAATGGAGGACAATTATGCTTCCAGAAGAGTACTCGGGAAATGTAAATTCATAGTGAAGGAACAGCAGGGTAAAAGAGTAATATTTATAAGATCCTGCTGAAAAGTTCCTTTCTGAAGCGGGATGCTTGCCTTATATATCTGCGAAATTATCCTTTAAAAACAGGCTTAAAGTATACTTAACTGCAATAATAAAATCTTACCTTTTGTAAAATTAGCGCAATTTATGGCGTAAATGTGCAAAAAATGTAAAAATGCGGCCGGATTGTGACTAGTAAAACTTGCATTTAGGAAACTATTATGTATATTATAATAGTTGTACATTATTAAGGGAATCCCCATTTGCATCAAATCTACTGAAATCTGTTCTCTTTTTCGGATCCTGCAGCGCTGGAAGTATTATCCGGGGCTGGACCCCTCAGCCCGGGAATGACATTTAGCATTAGTGTTCCCGCACCTTTAGTCTGGATTATACAAATTGCCGGAGGAATGGTCATGAATGCTGAGAAAAAACTGCTCTGCGTCTTCTTCAGTCCCGAAACCCCCAATGAGGCAATGCTGAATTGCCTGCTTGCTCTTTATAAAAGGGATTTTCAGGCTCCTTTGAACAGGACTGTCGCAGAGGCAGTTTCAGTTCTGGTATATAAGTCGGAGAACATAAACCCTTATGCAGTTTCTGAACTGCTGCGGGAGAAAATACCCCGGGATTCTTTTCTGCCGGTTCTTAAGTATCTCCATGAGTTGTATCTGATCATTAACAGGCACCACGAGTTCACCTGCCGTAATTTTCCGCCCGGTGTGCCCGGAAGCGGCTTGAGGTACCCTCTTTTGCTTACCCGTCATATAAAGCGCCTTACGCGTTATTTCACAATGCGCAGGCGCAAAGAGTCTTTGGTTAATATTAAGGGAAAGGACTAGCCATGGAACAGAGGACGAAAGAGCCTTTTTTACAGGTATGCACGTGCATGTTCGAGGAAAGTTACAGGCTTGAGATTTCCGGCCTGCAGTTAAGGGTGCTTTTATCAGTTATGAGGCATACACTGGGTTACCATAGGGACTCGCATGAACTGGCCGTGAGGTTTATTGCCAGGGATATAGGTTCAACATTCCCAAGGGCCGCACAGGCGCTTGAAAAGCTTATTGAAGCCAATATAATCTTTGTCCTGGAGGAGGCCGCAGCCGGCCATAAAGGAAGGGTGCTGTCTGTAAATAAGGACTATAGGACATGGATAAGATTCCATAAGTATAAGTCGCGCGGAAAGCCTCAGGCAAAAGTCGCTGAAAAGGATTCCATCGTTCCCATGGAAAAAGAGTCCCCAAAAGGGAAACAGTCCCCATTTGGGACACATCAGAGTGTTCAACTGGGAAACGCCCAGAGTCCTCAATTGGGAAACAAAGGAAATATAAATGAATATAGATTAAAGAAAAAAGAAGACCCGGAAGCATCTTCTTCAGAGGCAGGCAGTCTAAAAGAGGAAAAATCAGGGGACAAAATTTCAGGCAGCCCCAGGCGGTATTCCGCTGAATTTCTGCCTCTGGAAAAGGAAACAATATTTTACAGGGGGGACAACTTTTATGTAACCTGCGCACTGAAAGAAAAGCTTACTGAGAAACTTTCCCTCAGGTTTTCCGAGGATGGATTACGCGCTCACTTCTATAACATGGACGAATATATAAGGAACCAAAAGGCTCCCAGGCGCGATTACGAAAGCTTTATAAGGAACTGGCTCTTAAGAGAAATGAGATCATCTTACAGCGGCGTCAATAGATCATACCCGAATAACTACAATGAACCGTTCGGCTCTACTGAGAATTACCAAATCATTTAACATCAAAAGGAGTAAATCTCATGGATAAGACATGCCTCAAATCTAAAAAAAAGCAGCTTGAAGTCTTCGTCCTTAGCTGTATTATTTATGATCCTGCACTGACTTACATAGTTTTGCAGAGGCTTCCTTTACGATGTTTCAGCGGCAATGAAAGGGTAGTATACAGCCTCATAAAAGAGCTCTATAATGCGGGCAGCCTGACGGATGCAATGCTTGAAGCCTCGTTCAGGCAGAACGGAATCGTGATAAATGATTATCTGAAAACAGACTTCATACCGGACGAGCCTGCGCTCATATTCCAGTGCCAGGAGCTCATGGATTGCCATATCGCACTTGAACTGAGCAGCATTACGCCGGCCTTAGTGGGCAGGGCCATTGAAACAGGAAAAGGCCTTGATGAGGCTCAGAACCTGACCGGCCGCCTCGAAGAGCTTGTTAGCCTCAGGGACAACTTTTACACCGATATGACACTCGCAGAAATCGTGCCGGGATATTTAAGCCGCCTTGAGGAAGAAACCCTAGCGCCGCTGGAGAATAATTCTTTAAGGTTCAGGAAGCTCCATCACTTCAACATAGCCACAAACGGGCTCAAGCTGCAGAACCTGATGGTAATTGCGGGCGCATGGAAGGTGGGTAAAACCACCCTGGCACTTGAGATGGCGTGCGACCTGGCACTGAATTCAGGGTACAAAGTGGGCTACATGAGCCTGGAAGTAACAGAAGATGAGTTTATACAAAAGATCCTGAGCGCAAAACTGCACATACCCTTCGGGCACCTGAGGCAGCCGCAGATGCTTACAAAAACCGAGATGGAAAGACTCAGGGAGGCTCCTGAAGTGTTAAAAGATGCATCAATTTATATCCATACAGGATCCATGAACGATGAAGAGGTGAAGTCCAGAATGAGGAGCTGGGTCATAAGCTGCGGTGTAAAGTGCGTATTTATAGACTATGTAAACCTCATTAATGTTTCCCGGATTTTGCGTTCAAGGGAAGAGGAAGTAGCCTACCTGTCAAGAATGCTGAAAAGCCTTGCCGCTGAACTTAACGTCTGCATTATAGCCCTCACACAGCTTAACCGCACGGCCGTAAGGGAAAAAGATGACTCGGCTGTAAACTTAAGCGAAAGCATAGCTCTTGCACGCGACTGCAACTTCCTTTTCTCTGTTTCCAGGCCCGCTGCAAACAATGCGGCGGAGACAATAGAGTACAATAAGAAAATTTATCTTTCCAGTGAAATATTCTTCATTAATCTGTGCGCCTCGCGTCATTCAGTGCAGGGAATCAAGTTCCCGCTCAGGCTCGAAAACGGGGAGTTAGTTGAGCTGGATGCTCCGGAGGAAACTCCCATAGTTCCACCGGCACTTCCTCTTCTGCCGGCCTGAGGGAGGTTAAGAAGAATCGGGCGCATGGTATTAAATCCTTATAAAATTAAAGTCCTTATACTTTTATATGAACATAAATCAAAGATCAGGCCATCAAAGATCGCCCAAAACAATAAGATTTGAGCCAATTGCAAGAAGTGCTTTGACTATAATATTGCCTGATGCTATTTAATCAGGATGAGTTTCTTTGAAGCTCTTAACTCTCCGGCGTGAATTGAATACACATACATTCCGCTCGGCAGGGAAGAGCCGTTAAACTTTATATAATAATCTCCTGCAATTTGTTCTTTATTTACGAGCGTCTGAACTTGGCGTCCAAGCATGTCAAAAACCTTCATCTCAACGAATGAAGCTTTGGGAATTGAATAGTTGATTGTAGTAGTGGGGTTGAATGGGTTAGGATAATTCTGGGAAAGGCAAAAGTCAGACGGGAGTTCCGTTTGACCATCCTTTACCCCTGTAATCTTACAAAGATCTGCCCGGAGAAGTGTATGAGTCATTAAATTGTAATCGTCACCAAAAATAAAACCTGTATTATCCCTGATCATAATTTTCTTTAACTGTGAACTGATGCCGCTAGCTTGTATCTCCCACGACTTCCCGCCATCTGTCGTTCTTAAGATCTTTCCGGTATTTAGCTTTCTGGGATCGGCGCAGGTAATCCACCCGGCGGTGTCATTCAAAAATTTAATGTCCGTGAATGCTCCAAAATCCTTAAACTGCTCGTGCTGCCAGGTTTTACCACCATCAATTGTTGAATATATGAATCCCGTAGAGTGGTCCCAGTTTGTACCCACGGCAAATCCTTTATCGGGAGTGATAAAATCGACTCCATACAGTATCATAGCTAAAGAATCCTGGTATTGCCATGTTTTACCTCCATCAGCAGTCACAAGAATGGCTCCGCTGTCAGTAGCATAGTTGGAATAACTGCAGACAATCCAACCCAGGTTGCGATCTACAAAATCGACACCACTTACGTATGGCAAATAAAAGTTATCTTCTCCCTTTTCCCAGGAACGGCCTCCATCCCTTGTAAACCACCTATTGTCGTTGAAAAAGATCCCGTTGTCTTTGTCGAAGAAGTAAATATTATCCCCTCCCGAATAATAGTGTTTCTGAGGAGCCAAAAGTGTCGAGTCCCAGCTTTCCCCGCCATCTAATGTTCGAAGTGAAGTAAAGGTGCTGTCAAAGAAGTTCACATCTACTGTAATTAAATGGTTAGGGTCAAGCGAAAACATTGTAAAGGTTGAATACCTGTTGGTAATCTCTTTCTTCGTAGTCTCCCAGTTATGACCGCCATCAGTCGTTTTATATAGTACTTTTACAAAATCAATATGAGGGGTATTGTCATACGTTGTGTATAGCCAACCAATGTTCTTACTTGTGAATATAATCTGGGCTATCCGACCTACCGTATCCGGTTTTGGGAAATTGGGGTTAAGTTTTACCCATGTCTGAGCTGAAACAATAGATGAAATAAAAAGAACTGCCAGAACTAAGTTTAACCTGAGCATTGGGAGTCCTCCTGAAAATTTAAGCTAATTGACTTCCTTAATTTCCTATTGAATTAATCTTTTGTAAATGCTGTTCAAAGATCGGGCCGGAATAAGCTGCCTAAAAAACAAGAATCCGGCAGGTGGAATGAAATTTAATTGTCAGAAATTTGATGATATATCAGATTTCTGATAATCAATCTCATGGCAGGCAAGGCAAATGGGGGCGGGGTGGGTTTTAGGCGGATCTTCTTACCTCTTTCCCTATTTCAAAGAGAAATTCGGGAGCAAAATCTGCACCATTAGGCCATTCGATTGTGTTGGTATCCCTGTTGAGAAATGCTTTTCTGAAATAAGATTCATCTTTAAGGGGCTCAAATACTTCTCCGTAGAGTTCATTCGAAAGATCTACATCCTTTTCAATTCCATTATTGAACCTGACTTTTAGACTGTAACCGCCCTTAAATTCAAAATGCTCAATATGTAAAAACATAATCATCCTTTAGTGAAGTGGAGGAATATTTTTCAATGATTTTCTTTGCTTTGTCAGCTCCCAATTTTCAAGAAGCTCATTTCTGTATTTGTCTGTCCACTCGAAAATCATTGTAAGAGCTCTTTGGGACATTTTACCTTCAATGTTTCCTGTCTGTATTTCCACAATTATTTCCTGCTCCTGATACCTTGCGTGAAAATGAGGAGGATTGTGGTCATTGTAGTTCATGAATATTATAATGCCATAAAATCTGCAAATTTCCGGCATAATCTTTTATCCAATTCTTGCTTTAAATTACCACAGAAATTTATCTAAATCAAATATTCTGGAATATATGTGTCGGCTCTATTAACATTCCAATGAGTGAAAGGAGGGGAGAAGAGAATCTTGCATTTATGTGCAGTCACAAAAAAAAGCCCCAAATCGTGTGGTTTTGAGCTTCCATTTTTTGCGGAGAGACCGGGAGAAAGTTCCCCGCCACAAAACATATTTAACTTAGGCTGATTTATGCTTTTTCTCTATGCCGGTGTCCTGAAAATGTTCTGAGTATTTTGCTACCAGAATAGATCCACATGATTTATCAGTAAATAAAATATTTAACTCCCATAAGCAGATTACCGCCATATTCATCTCTTATATGCAGATTGGCTTCAGCAATTAAATTCAGATTTTCCCAGACATTTACGTCCGCCCCCATGCCCAGGAGGTACGCCTTAAAAATCTTATTATCTTTGGAATCCAGCTTCGTATAGACCCCTTTTACGTAAACGCCCATTTCATCCGTATTCTGGAGCGATAGGCCGTAGCCTCCAATAAGGTAAAAATAGCCGATATTCCACTTTAGGCTGCACAGAAAATCAACAAGCCTGATTTTGGGATCCTTCTGTACAAGATTCATATAAATACCAGTGGCCTCTACTTCGTGCTGTGAGTAATATAGCTGGGTTTGTAGAGAGAAGTTGCTGCTTATGGGGAATTCTACCCCTGCCGAGGTCTGCAGGGCACTGCGCCAACTGCTGGATTCGTTAAAACCATCAAACTCATAGCTGGATGGGCCCATTTTTAGTACAACTGCGACGTTCCTGTTTTGTGCAAACCGGATGCTGCTTAAAAGCACCAGAAAAAGAAAAACTGTGTGAAAACGTTTCATATATATTTCTCCATGTTTTCCCAAACCAGTAAGTTCCCAATAATTTTTCTATATGTATTATATGGTGACGAAGAGCGTTTTCGGAAAATTTTCCTGAACAAAATAGAAAATTAAGAATTTATTACAGAATGGGCCACATTATGTAGAAATTTGCAAGGACGGGAAAGGGGAAAAATAAAGAACATATCCATTTTTCCTCCCTGGAACGTTGGTTGTTGAACAAACATTTCTTATTATTTAATAGAAATTTATTCGTTTTATAATACTTTGAGCTCTTAGTTTAAGAATCTGTGTTTTTGCTTGCTCATTAATCCACCTTTATAAATAAAATTCCTGGTGCACACTATGCAAAACAAATTGTTTCTTATAGTTATTGTTTGCTCAATGATTTTGGGCTGCCAAAAATCCTCAAATCCCACATCTTCTTCAGTTGCTTCAGAAACACCGCCTCAAAATTTCGAACGTTTTTACAAAGGCACATGGGAAATTCAGAAAGACAGCGCAGACAGTACACAGTTCTATACTTTCCAGCTGAAGCTTGACTTTGACAGGAATCTATACGGATGGCCTAAGGTAACATATGGGGGCGATAGTATGGAAGTCAATGCAGCGATGGTATATATGCATACATTTGTCTTTTATGGAGATTCCCTTAAGATAAAATCAAATACCGAGATAATTGTTCCTACCTTTTTCCTGGACAGCTTAGTTTTTCTTAAGGATAAATTAAGCAAAAATTATCAATTCAAGATTTCAAAAGAAAAGCTTTCAGAGTTACCTTTATCCAATCAAAATGGACCTATTAACGTAGTCCTGGCCTGGTATGTACAGGCAGGGCATATTCAGAACGAAACAAGCATTCAGGAAATACGAAATAAATTGTACTATGGAACTGGACAGAGTGCATATTTTCTGCCGTTAGAAAATAAAATCATAAACTTCCCTTTGCAATAGGGGAGTAATTAACTGCCAGGAAAAGACCTTAATGAAAAAGGCCGGTCGTAATTGACCGGCCTTTTCTTCTAATGCTATCTAATTATCCTAAAGAACTCCCGCCATCAATTATATTTTAGCTTATCCTATAGCTGCTTAATCAGGATGGGTATCTTTGAGACTCTGAACTCCCCGGCCTGTATGGAATATACATACATCCCTGTGAGCAGCGAAGAGCCGTCAAACTGAAACTTATACTCACCTGCACTCTGCTCTTTATTTATCAGAGTTGAAATCTGACGGCTTAACAGATCATAAATTTTTAATTCTACCAGAAACTGTTCAGGAATGGAATAGCTGATTGAAGTAGTTGGGTTAAATGGACGTTGTTCAAAGATCGGGCCGGAATAAACAGCCTGAAAAATTAAATTTTGGCGGATAGAATAAAATTAATATTCAGAAATTTGATAATATATCAAATCTTTGATAATTAATCTCATGGCAGGCCAGAGAAATGGGGGCTTGCATTAACGAAAGGGCACAGAAAAGCCCAAAGCCGTGTGATTTTGTGTTTTTTTTGTGGCGGGACCGGGATAATCCTTGTGTCCGGGCGGTATAATTTCCTGTTATTTACTTAATCTTTTTTAAGACCGTAGGCTTAGAAATTGCTTCTATGTTATTTCCCGGTTTTCTTTTATCTTTGATGGCTGTGTGAACAGGTTCTTGTTAACTTAAGTTTTTATTTAGAATAAAACCGAACAGGCCTTAACTGCAAGCATTCTTAAAAGTAAAATGTGTCAAATCCACTTGACAGAATAGCTTTATGCCTGGTTATTATACCTGCCGGTTTAATTGCATGTTGTATCGTTTAGAGGCTATACAGGAATATTTTTAACGCATCAGGCATCCGGTGCCTGATATAATGGAAAAACTTACTTACTAATTATCATAAATTTCTGTATACAGCCATATGAAACGACTGCTCTTAAGTTTAACATTTATTTTATGTCTGGTTGCTCAGATCCGGGTACAGTGGATACATACCAACGGGCCGTCCGGCGGTTATAGTTTTTATTCCCTGGCTGTAAGCGGGAATAATATGTTTGCCGGAACAAATGGCGGAGTATTCGTGTCAACTGACAATGGCGAAAGCTGGACTCAGCGCAGCACTGGATTACCATATAACGATATTTACACTATTGCAGTTAGCGGTTCTAATCTTTTTGCCGGGACTCCCGGAGGGGTATTCCAATCGGCAAATAACGGGGCGAACTGGAGTAAGGTCAATACGGGCCTTACAAATACTAGTGTTAAATCTCTGGCAGCAAGCGAATCTGACCTCTTTGCAGGAACTGAAGGCGGGGGAGTATTCAGCATGCCGTTAAATCTATTGGGCACATCCGGAGTTGAAACAGGTAAAAACCCGGGGCCTGACAAGTATTCCTTAGAGCAGAATTATCCCAATCCTTTTAATCCAGGTACAAACATTACATTTTTATTACCAAAGAGCCAGTTTGTAAGTCTAAGGGTTTACGACATACTTGGCAATGAGGCGGCTGTACTGGTTAACGGATACAAAGAAGCAGGGACTTATACTGTTCATTATGATGCATCCAATCTTCCCAGCGGAATATACATTTACACGATCAGGGCAGGACAGTTCACCGATTCAAAGAAATTACTGCTATTTAAGTGAGGATACAAAAAAGCCCAAAGCTGTGGGGTTTTGGGCTTTCTTCTTTTTTGCGGAGAGACCGGGAGAAAACTTTTCGCCATAAAATATACAGTATTGAATAGATGAGCTCAAAATTACTTAAGGATTAGTAGTTTCCTGGAATCTTTGAACTGGCCTGCCTGCAAAGTGTATATGTACACTCCGCTGGGCAGGGAGGATGCGTCAAACTGAACCTTATACTCTCCTGCACTTTGTTCTTTACTTACAAGTGTTGATACTTCACGTCCCAGCATGTCAAATACTTTCAGGTCAACAAATGCCCCTTTTGGGATTGAATAGCTTATGGTTGTTGCCGGGTTGAAAGGATTTGGATAATTTTGTTTAAGATTGAATTCTGTTACTACAGATGTGTTTTCAGGATGTATAGAAAGTACATTATCATTTATCCATTTCAAAGCTTCTTTAACTACTGAATCTTCTCCTTTGTTTACGTCCTCCGGAGTAAACCAAACATCATCATCCACTTTCTGTTTATTATGCGTCAGATATTCCCCGGGATTACTAATATCCATACCGTTATATTCGGCAAAATCCAATTCGATATTAGAAATCATAATTCTTGAGGCGGATGCAAATGCTGAAGATGTG
>JBLMZM010000336.1:0-6378 GCA_050258815.1 Ignavibacteriales bacterium | reverse complement strand
TATTCTGGTTTTATTTTTCATGTTGATCTCTGCTGTTGTTTTTTCTTAACGGCAAACTTACCTTTATAGTTGTTCCCTTTGGGGAAGTGCTTTCAACTTCAATTTTTCCCTTGTGATGTTCGATTATGCCATAGGCAACCGCAAGACCCAGGCCGGTACCCTTTTTCTGTTTTGTAGAATAGAAAGGTTCGAATATATGCGGCAGGTGTTCTGGCATTATGCCGCTGCCTTCATCTATAATTCTGATGGCCACATATTCTTTTTCATTTACAACCGATACCTTGATGCAGCCGCCGTGCGCCATGGCTTCAATGGCATTAATGAGTAACGACATCAGAGCCTGCTGTATCTTCTGCGAATCCACGTTTATCTTTACGCATTCTTCGGGATAATCGGTTACAAGCTTAATTTTATGGATCTCCAGGTGATGGTTGATCAGCTGTATGCATTTATCAATTATGGAAACAATGTTTTCCGAATTAAATTCATCCTCACCCCTGTGCGAGAATAGCAAGAGGTCCTTAACGATCCTTCCGCAGCGCGATGATTCATCTGAAATCAGCTCCAGGAATTCGAGCAGCTTCTTGTTCTCGTCGCTTTCGGGCTGTTTCTGAATTTTCCTGGAAATCAGCTTACTGTAAGTTAAAATGCCTTCCAGAGGGTTATTCAGCTCGTGGGCCACCGTAGCCGAGAGCTTTCCAAGTGAGGCCAGTTTTTCAATCTGTATGATCTGGTCGTAGATCTTCTTAAGGTCCTCAGTCTTTTATTTTACCTTTTCGTTAAGAGTCTCCGACCACTCTTTAATTTCCTTATAGGCCAGGTCGAGCTTGCTTCCCATATCATTAAACTGGCCTGCCATTTTACCCAGCTCGTTCTGCGAGCGTACATCAATTTTGTAGTTCAGGTTTCCTTTTCCGAGCTCCTCGATCCCCTTTGTAATCTTCTTTACCGGGCGGTTAACGACAATTGAGATAAACAGCCATATGGCAATTGCAATGATTAAGGTAACAAGTATAGATGTGGCAACCACGTTTGAAATATTGCTCGATATAATGCTATCGGCTTCCTTCATTGAAATCACAACGTCCAGCACGCCCAGTATTTTTACATTCTTATCGTGGGCATGGCAGCCGGAATTCCAGCAGTCGTCCTCATTGTAAATCGGGTTTATGAGTCCCAGTACCCTGGAGCCGTCATTTTTCCTGAAGAGCCTTATTTTATCTTTTACAGGGAGGATTGAAACGTGCTTCCCATCGCTGTGGCAGGCAACGCAGGCCTCGGCGTTTTTATTCATCAGGGAGGAGATTTCCGTGCTGTCGGTTGAGAATATCACGCGGCCGAGCTTATTGTATATCCTGATCTTCTCCACGCCTGTTTCCGTTCCGATAGTCTTAATGATCTGATGCACATCATAGCTATGGTTTAAGAGCATGCTGTAGCGCGTGGATTTTTTTATAATATCGCTCATATTGTACGCATTCTGCGAATATGAGTTCGTAAGGTCTTTTTCAAGCGTGGTAAGGGTATAGATAGTCTGGAAGCCAAGGTTAACAAGCAGAATCAGAGATATTACTAATATCAGCTTGAAACTTAGTTTATTATAAAATTTGATCTTCATGGAATATAGCTTAAAATTCTCACCAAAAACTATCTAATTATGCCGTGAATTGCAAGGAATTTCACAGGACAAGAGGGTGCTTTTAGAAGAATAATTTAGGCTCAGCAACAATTCCCGGAGCAGCAGGGAGAAGGAGGGCTTTAAGGCAAAAAAGCCTGCCGTCAGCTTTGAGACAGGCAGGCTTTTGAGCAAATTTCCAGAAAAAGAATTATGAATGCTTAACCATGTTCCATTTTTTGTTGTAATCGAACGGCTTGTATGTCGGGCTGTTCGGGTTATGGCATTTTTTGCACAAAGAGGCGTCGCCTTTACCAAGAATGAGGCCTTTCTGTTTTGCGAGATTAGGATCTTTCATTACATTCATTGCCTTATAGTCAGAACCTGCTCCGTGGCAGCTTTCGCATGAAACGCCTTCGTCTTTCTTGGCAGAATTAGTAACATGGCAGTTAAGGCATTTATCTGAAGCAGTAGGATCTGAAATTTTCATTTTTGCAGCAATGTCTTTTGACTTCTGGCTTTTCAGTGTTTCAAAAGCTTTTGCATGGCTTGTTGACTGCCATTTTTCGAAAATATTTTTGCCTTTGGCACCCTTGTGGCAGGCTCCGCAGGTCTTAACGCCTGTAAAGCTTGGCCCTGCAAAACTGTTTGTGGAGAAAGAGAGCATGAGTAACAGGACAAGTAACATACTGAACTGGATTTTCATCTTTTTACATCCTTATTTTGATTTATTGAACAATGAGTTTAGAATATTCAAATAATTATCCGTGCCTATTATCTGATAAAGGAACTGCAGCTTTACGCCGCCGTCCATCATCGTATAGCCGACATCAGGATAATTCAATTGAATCTGTGTTATTTTTTTTGTCACCTTTACAATATCCCTGTGATAATCGGATACAGGAAGTGTGTTTGCATTCATCTCCTCCTCAGAAGCCTTAATGAGGCTGAACCACCTGACCAGCGAATCCTCTTTTTCTTCAGTATTGATCTTACCCAGACAGGTAAAACTCATCGGGGAAGTAATATCGACCGATCCCCAATCTCCTTTGATTTCGATTATCCTGTCCCCCTGAGACACGTTTCCCGGACCCACGCAGTATTCAACCGAACTGTACTGGTCCAGCAGGTGCATTGCCAGAGGGCTTAAGCCCAGATAAAATGTATGATTAAAAAGATTCTTCAAGACCAAATGATTCTGCAGATAAGTGTAATTCGAGTTTAATTCCTCGCTGCCGATGTGATCTATAATACGCTGTATCACGTCGTTGCTTCTTGCCGGTTCGGCCTTGCTGGCAGGCTGAGCCGCGTTTCTGATCGCCTTATCGAACGAGCAGTTCTCACAGTCAAATCCCCTGTCGCAAAGTTTATAACCGACATTATTCGACTCCATCCAGATACATTTAATATCATGAAAGAGCCTTTTCCCCTTATCTTCTTGCTTTGACATTTTATTTCTCAAATATTATTTCTTTATCTTCCACAGCCTCTTCTGCTGAAGCATCACTGGAATCTTCATCCTCAAATACATTAAAATACTTAACAACTGTACTGAATCCCCACATACCGATCACTACCAGCATTGCGGTTATACAAATTTCATCGAACGTCGGGAAATATGAAGTCTTACTTGAATCTGCCAGCCCCGTTATTGCAACATTCATTCTGTTAAAAACAAATCCCGACAGTACAAAAATGGAAGTAATGTACAGCCAGAACCTGTTAGTCCTGTATTTTTTCTGGCTGAGCAGAAAAACAGGGATGAACGTTCCGATAATTAATTCTGTATAGAACATGTAAGTTTCAGTACGGGGAATGAGTAAGTAAGGCAGTTTGCCTGCTGCAATCATATCCGTCATTCTGACAATAAAACCGATTGATAACGCATATAATACTATCTTGCCTAATCCTGAAAGGATATCAACCTTAAGACCCACATTGAAAGTCCTGGCATTCAGGTATGATTCAAAGATAATCATAGATAAACCGGCGCTGATACATGAGATAAAGAAGTTAACCGGCAACAAATTTGAATACCACAGGGGATATAACCTTCCCGGAACAATAAGATACAACGAACCAAATGAAGACTGATGCAAAGTTGAAAAAAGGACACCCAAAATTACGACAGGAACAGAAATTTTCCTAAGAATTTTTATGGGGGCCTTCAAATGAAATTTCTCCAGAATTACCGGGGCAAATTCAAGAGAAAGAATGGTTGAATAGCAGATAACGCACCATGTAATTTCAAACATTACCGAGTGAATATTCCACATTATGAGGGGATGCCAGAAGTTCTGCGGGCGCCCCAGATCAATTACCAGCAGGAGCACTACGAGCATGTAGCCGATAAAGGCGGTCAGTATTGCCGGACGGACGATCGGCTCATACTTATGAACATTAAATACGTGTACCGTAACTGCAATCGTAAAACCTGCGGCTGCAAGGCCGACGCCCAGAAAATCGAAGCCGATCCATAAGCCCCAGGGAATCGCATCGCTTAAGCGCGTAGAGGCACCTAAACCCTTGAAGAATCTGATATAGCTGGAGTACAGGCCGAAAACCATGATAATAATACCTAGGGTTTTCCAAAACGTAAGTTTAAAAAAGTTAGTTTTTTTCATTAGTGTTCATTCCTCTTTAATTTTTCATCCCTTTTCTCCCTGGCTATCTGATTTTTTCTTTTTGTAAGCCAGTGCATCGAACCCAGAAATACACCGCCTGCGGCAACAATAGTAGGAATCTTTTCCATTACACGGCCCGTCAGCTCAGGCAGCGCTTCCTTCGGCAGATTCGGTGTATAGCCTAATTTTTCAAACGGCACTGAAGCAAGTACCAGTACGTTGCCACCGCCGGCTTCCTCAAGCCCGTAAATGTGCTGATAGTAAGTATCGGGACTGTCTTTCAGCCTCTGCTTGGCTTCGGCAATCAGTTCATCCATATCTCCGAACTTCGTGGCGCCTGTGGGGCATGCTTCAGAGCAGGCCGAGGGAAGGCCTTTTGCAACCCTGTCGTGACACATGATGCACTTGCGGACCCTGGGATTTGTGCTGCTCCATTCATAACGCGGGATCTGATGAGGGCATGCCTGCATGCAGTAGCGGCAGCCTATGCACTTTTCGGCGTCATAAATTACGGCGCCTTCTTTAGATTTTTCAAATGCTCCGACCGGGCAAACTGAAGCGCAGGTCGGCTTTGTACAATGCATACACATCTTCCTTGCATAAAGGTCCCCGTGCTGTTCAACAACCGTGTATGTATCTGCTGAAAGATGATCTTTTAAGAAATCTGAATTGGTATCTTTAAGCTTGTTCTGTTTTTTGCAAGCGTTATAGCATTCACCGCAACCGACGCACATGGTCGAGTCGTAAAGTAGTCCTTTCTGTTTACTCATTATGGTCCTCAAAATTTAGAAGGTTAAAAATTCTTTTTCAAAGTTTTCCATGCCTGATTGATCAATGTTGGCAATTGCGCCTTCAACGATGTTACCGCCATCGTGCATTGTAACGCCTGCCAGCTCGGGTTTAACGGCACTTACTTCAATAAAATCTCTCATCCTTCTAAATTCTTCTTTCAGCCAAGCAGAAAGTGATTCTCCGGTTTTGAGCAACTTACTGTTCTTCTCCCAGTCGGAAGGAGTGATAACCAGTCCCCAGCCATTTGTAAAAGGTTCTGTAAGAGTCTTGTTAAGAATTGAAGTGTTGACAAGTTTTACAGTGCCTTCAACGGGACTTCTGAATTTGAAAACATTTTTACTGCAGGAGCCTTCAAGAATGACATCTCCCTGTTTTACCTTAGTCTGTTCTGAAGCAATTTTGGTAACCGATAATCTTCCTAATGCCTTTAGCGCAAAATCATCTACCCCTACCTTAACAGTCCCGTCCTGAAGCTTCTGTGCCCAGGTATGGCCTTTTGAAACGTAGACCAATTCAGGATGAGCGAGGCTGCTTTTATTGAAAACAGCGCCGGGTGTTTTCTCCAGGGCCGGATGGTTCTTCCGCTGAGCTTTTAACACAAAAATGTCTATTACTATAAATAGAACAAATGTTGAAACTACAAATAAAGCGACCATGATTTTATTCCTCGTTATGAATGTGTTTTTTGTATATAAATAATACAACAAATTGTGTACCATTTCACAATATCGAAACTCGCATTCTCATAACTAATTACAATGAAATAACTTATGTGAAATTAAGACGGTAACGGAAAAACAGGCATAAAACGGCATATTTGTAGAAGATTTCTACATCAGTTCCGCGAAACCCCCATAAACCGCGTTTTTATTCCGTTTTGGGCATTATTGAAGTGTTTAATTTCTCTACACCGTTATGTTGAGATTATTTACACTTTTTGCATAAAATTGATGAATTTTTCACATTTCCTTTGTTCCCGGTATGTAATTAATTCAACAGAAGGCACTCAGGAGTGATGAAAAATTAAATAGAGACAGACTGCAAAGCCCGGGGTAAAATGCCGGATTGATTTGAAGTGTCTTATTTTCGTAATTTATACAACTAACATTTTTGAATACCGGATAAATGGGGAGTTTATATGACGGATAAAATGACAGTTGAAGAAGGCGATATAACAAAGTTTCACGTGGATGCCATTGTAAATGCCGCCAATACAACACTCCTTGGCGGAGGAGGCGTTGACGGCGCAATCCACAGAGCTGCGGGCCCCGAACTAAAAGAGGAATGCAGGGCTCTCGGCGGATGCATTACAGGAGACGCCAAAATTACAAAAGGATACAAACTGCC
>JBLMZM010000335.1:0-11183 GCA_050258815.1 Ignavibacteriales bacterium | reverse complement strand
AGGTACCTCGCATGGAATGTCAGATAATTCCGTACCGAAATATCCGGGCAGGCTCATCAGAGCTACTGAATAATCAAATCCGGCTTCGGGAGACTGCCCTGTATTTCTTTCAATAAATTCATCAATTCCGCAGTAGTTCTTAAACAGGCCTGTTAACTTTCTGTCACATTCAAATATTACAGTACAGCCTGTCTGTTTCAGTCTTTTTACGTATCTTACAAATTGTATGGCATCTCCAAGACCCTGCTCAGCATAAACAAGCACCCGTTTGCCTGAAAGCTGCTCCACAGGAGGCAGCCCATGGAATTTTCTCCGGCCCCAGTCTTCTTTAAGCATACGCCATTCATATTCCTGAAATCCCTTTTTAAAATCTCCTTTAATCAGGTACGCCTGGGCACGGTTGTAATGGGCAATTACATAATCCGGTGAGCAGTCAATTGAATGGCCATAATATTCAAGTGCCAGATCGATATGGCCCTTACGGTAATTAGCAAAACCTATGTTGCAGTATGCAATGGCCTTTTTGTTATTCATTTCAGCAGAATGCATCTGAGGGCCAAATTTGTCGTCAATAATTGACAACACTTTTTCATTTATCCTGATTATTTCATCAAACTCATCTGTCTGCAGTTTTATGATCCCGATATTGGCAATAGCACTGATGCACATTGGATCAATTTCGAGAGCCTTACAGAAATACTCATAAGCTCTTCCAAATTCTTTCATCTCAGAATAGATGAGTCCCAGATTATTAAGCGAGTCAATATAAGAAGGATTCATTTGGAGGGATTGATGATAGAGTCTCAGGGCTGTATCATAATTTTTAAGCTTTTGATAGCACAGTGCAATATTATATAGAACTACTTCATTTACGCTCAACAGAGAAATCAGTACGTAGTAATATTCAATTGCCTTTTCATATTCGCCAAGATGGAAAAAAGTATCGGCGAGTTTGTGGACTAAACGATAATCCAGGGGATTTTCCTTATAGAGCTCAATCAGCACCTCTTTCGACTGTGCATACATGCGCTCCGAAAAGTACATTTCGGCCTCAGCCCTTTTGGCAAGATAATTTTCCAGTAACAGAGCATGCTTGTGTGCTGACTGTAGTTCAGGGTTGATCTCAAGTGCTTTCCTAAAGTATTCGAGTGAAAGCTCACTTTCACCCTTATTATAATAATTCAGGGCCAGGTTAAACATAGCCTCATAATGTCGGCTTTCAAGTTCAATGACTCTATGAAACATGGTGTTTGATGTGCCATACTGCTTGAGTCTGGCCTCAATAACACCCAGAAAAAACAGAACACAAGCCGACTCCCCGGATGATTCAACAATCCTTAGCAGGCAGTCCTTTGCATTTGCATAATCCTCTGCATTAAAAAACGCCACCGCTTTTTCATATAATCCGGTCATCAGCATTCCCCGTTTTTGAATTAAAGCTTATCCAGCTCTCTTTGAAAATAGAGGAGATTTTCAGTAGCAACTTCATTTTCCGGATCACGGCTTATAACCCTTTCAATGATCTCCACGGCAGCGGGATAATTCTTTTCCATAATTTCAATGACCGAAAGGTTATTCAGCGCATCAGTATTTTCAGGTTCAAGCAAAAGAACCGTCTCCAGCATTTTACGCGCTGAAATGAGGTCGCTGTTTTCAATAAACTCTTCTGCTTTTTCTATAAGATCATTATAGCGTCCTTTGTGAACAGTTGAAATGGCATCGTTATCCGGCAGATCAGCCGGCGCTTCTGCAGTTAAATCCGTCAATGTAGATTCAGCCATATTGTTTATATGGTTTAACTGACTGTCAATCAATTGGCTTAGGTAATTCATATTATCAAGAGCCACCTCATTTGCCGGATCGATTTCCACTACCATCTGAATAAAATCTGCTGCGGCCTCAAGATCCCCTGTAAGGATTGACACAACTGCCAGATTGTTTAAGGCATCTGTATTCTTAGGGTTCTCTCTTATAATCTGATCCAGTAGCTCTACTGCCTCCTGAAGTTTATTTTGTTCGACAAGCATTTCAGCTTCAGTAATCAGTTCATTCATTCTGTCATCCGTTTTTATGTTTTCTGATCCGTTATTATCCCACACGGCACCTGTTGTACCGTCTTCAACTGATACTTCAATCAGACTATTATGATCCTCAGAAAGTCCCATCTTCTGATTTGCCCTGGCAAGTCCGGCAGCAGCGCTGCTATTGGATGGTTCATTCTTCACAGCCCATTGAAACATTTCCTTTGATTCCTTGTAAAGTTCAGCCGCATAGAAAATTTCACCGAGCCCCAGGCACGCCGATGCCGATTGCGGGTTAACCTTAAGTTCACGCCCGAAATAATCCCTTGCACTTTCCAGATCCTCATTCATCAGGTACAGGTTGCCGTAAAGATTGAGCAAAGTTCCGTATTCATTTTGTTTATCCGTACGTCCCTCAGCTTCATAAAGTTCAATTGAATGTTTCAGGGCTTGCTCAGCCATCTCGAATTCCTCATCGGAAAAATGAACAAGAGCTCTTTCATAATTCTGCATAAACTCGTCGGTGTTAATCGGGTATGAAAGGGATCTTTCTATGACAGGCTTACCCTCAAGCCAGATTTCCTCAATTGTTGCACCCCATTTATCCACGAACTTCCTTTTATTAATCTCAAGGCGTTCGGCATATTTCTGCTCCCCGTTTGCCTTGAAGGATTTGGAACCGTAGTGGTGGATGAATACGTCGCGTGCTATCACAGCCTTGTATCCTGCCTTCTGGGCACGCAGGCAATAATCGTCATCCTCATAATTTCCCGGGGTAAAGCGTTCATCCAGTCCTCCGATTGCGTCAATAACCTCTTTTTTAATAAGAGTGCAGAGGAAGGCTACACGCGGGAACTCAATTACCTGTCCCTTGAAATCTTTACTGACCTTTTTGGCATATTTTTGCATTTCGGTCATATTCTTGTATTTGGCATTTTTATCCAGCTGTACGCCGCTGACGGCATTGCTAACAGGACCTACAATGCCTATTTCGGGACTCGATTCAGCAACGCTGATCATTCTTTCCAGCCAGCCATTCGTTACTACAATATCATTATTGGCAATCAGTACATAATTGCCTTTTGCAGCCTTAATTGCCTGGTTTACCGCAATAGGGAACCCGAGGTTCACACTATTAAATATCACCTTAACATTGCTTTTTTCATTCTGCAATTTTTTCAGGTATTCAACTGTTCCATCAGTACTTGCATTATCAACAATTATCAGTTCATACTTGTTTCCGGAATATTTAATGACTGAATTGACAAATTCCCTGTTATATTTCAAACCGTTGAATGTAAGCACTATTATTGAACATAAATCGTTTTCTTCATTTGCCATAATTCTTTCCCTCTCCGGAGTTGCTTCATGTGGGGGATAGTCCCTGATAGTAAATGTCGGGGCCTTTTTTATCTCGCCATTTTTCTCTACAATATAATCAGGCTGTATATTATTCAGCCATTTTCCATATAACAGCCTTATATTGTCAGGAACCTTCGAAAATCTTTCATCTCCGCTCTGTGATTCATGATGTATAACGATGCTTTTAGGCTGATAGACCAGCTTATATCCTTTTTCCCCGATTCTATAGCATAAATCCACATCCTCATACCCATTCCAGAAGCCTTCATCAAAGCCTCCCAACTGGTCGAATAAAGATTTATTTATCATCAGGCAGGCTCCGGTAAGAGCCTGGCAGGTATAGCACAGGTTTGACTGAATAAAATCAGCGGGTTCTTTATAATGCAGGTGTCGTGCAACCAATTGATCATTTATTCTCTTATCATTAACTATTGCAAGTCCTGCGTGTTGAATAGTCCCATCAGGGAAAAGAAGTTTGCTTCCAACAGCTCCAACTGTATTATCTTTTTCAATGATGTTTAATAGCGATTCAAGCCAGTCTTTTTGCGGTTCGGTATCATTATTAAGGCACACAAGATATTTGCCCTTTGCATTTTTTGCACCAATGTTATTTGCCTTAGCAAAACCATAATTCTCAGGATTAAAAATTACCCGGAGATTATGGTAAATACCTGCGGCATATTGCAGAAACTCTCTGACACCGTCAGTAGAATTATTATCCACAATAATAACTTCAAAGCCTGGTTTAGCCGGAGTGTTTTTGTAAATATTAGCCAGGCAGACTCTTGTCAGTTCGATTTTGTTAAATACAGGAATAACTATTGAGACCATTATTTCTGAAGACACTTGTCCCGAGGCTTCCGATTTATCGGCCAGGCTTTTTATGTTATCCAGGATTCCCTTCTGTGCTGCCACAATTTCAGGTTTATTCTTTATTTCATCATAGTATTTTGCAATAATGTCCCTGTATGAGGTATAGAAATTACCATATTTTGTCGTTGTCATATTAGTATTATCTGTTCTATGCCTGAACTCTGAAGCAATTATCTTCAGGTGCTTAAACTCGTATTTTCTGGAAAGTCTGATCCAGTATTCCCAATCCTCGTGTGCGGGCAAAGATTCTTCAAAAAGGCCAAGTTCATCAGAAACCGCCTTGGCATGCATAAAGCATTGAACCGGTGCAATATTAAGATGCAGCAACATGTCCCTTGAAAACTCACGTGAGAAGGGCACATCTTTTTTTATGGTTTCATATTTCCCGTCTTTTAGTTTCTGTATGGCCCTGTATGCATCATTATATGCAACCTTAAGGGAGCTGGATTCAAGATAATTTACCAGTGTTTCAATATGATGCGGATAATATATATCATCATCATCAAGGTAGGCAATGTACTTTCCATTAGCATTCTTTATACCAGTATTCCGTGCTGCGGCTAATCCCTTGTTTACTTCATGGTTAAAATACCTGATTCTGTCATCTGATAGTTCACGAACCGTATCCTGAATATCACACCCTGCATCATTAATTATAATTATTTCCAGATTTTTATAATTCTGGCTTATAACACTTTGAATACATTCCTTTAAATACCCGGGTCTGTTAAATGTCGGTATTATTACGGATACCAGGGGCAATGATTTACCGGCTTCATTAAGATTATTATTTACCTTCAGAAAGTATGACTGGTAAGTAATATAGTCCAGCCTTTCAAGTCCTGCTTTTCGTGCATAATATTCACGGATTTGTCTGGTTTCTGAATCACAAACATCAGTCTCTTTATGTTCAACACTTTCATCGGAAAGCAAATATAATCCTAAGAACTGGTCAATATGTTTAAAGTCATATTTTTCGGATATTCTAAGCCACCATTCATAATCCGCTGCAATCTTAATTTCTTCCTGGAAATATCCCAGCTCAGCATGGAGCGATTTTCTCCACATCGGTTGCGGACCGCAGCATGAGGCATGTATCAGCTGCATTCTGTCATATTCTGGCCATAAAAAATATCCGTATGCAGTATTATTCTCAAAGGATTCATTTTCATTTTTTGTTATTAATTGGTTTCCATATACCAGGGCTATCTGAGAATTTGCATCCAGTTCATCTGCCATGATCTCCAGGGCGTCTGTCCGGTGCCTGTCATCAGTATTGGCATTTGTTATATATTTTCCAGACGCAGCCTTTATCCCACGATTCCAGGCCTGATAGACTGTCTCCCTTTTATCAGTTTTTATGTATATTATATTTGAATACTTATTTTCAAATTCCCTTACTATTGTCTCTTCATTTTGCTGAGAGGCGGTATTAACTATAATAATTTCGAGCTGCCCCTTCTGATAAAGCGTCTGGCTGACCAGATCTTCCAGGCACTGGCGCATAAATTTTTCGGAATTATAAGTAGAAACAATTGCTGAAACTTTTATGGGATTATTTTGCTGACTAATAGCAGACTCCCCGTTTAGCTTCAAAGATTGTGAATTTTGTGCCGGCTTCAGTTCATTTTCAGTAATCTTCCTGTACGTGTCAAGAAATGGACCTGTCTTTATTTCTGAAGGTATTTCTGACAAAGGAAGGATTTGAATTTTTTTATTTTGTTTCCATAATTTATATTCATCAATAGTCTGCAGGTAGAGTTTTTCATACCTGGCTGCGATTAAGTCGTGATCGAAATTAGTAACAGCATTCTCGCGTGCGTTCTTTCCCATGTCCATTCTTAATTTATCGTCCTGCAGTATCTTTTCCAGGTAATGTATTGCCTCAGAAGTATTTTTATATCCGGTAATAAATCCATCGATACCATTTCTAACTAATTCCGGAACTCCCCCGGTATTGAATGAAACTATGGGGATGCCACAGGAGAGGGCTTCCAGAATCACTAACGGACAATTTTCTGCAATCGAAGTAAATAAAAACACATCCAATAATGAATAGACTTCATTAAGCATTGTTTCGTCAGCAATAAATGGAATGTTTACTATATATGGCACGCCCGAATCACCAGAGGCGCCGATATTCAGGAATACTACATTTTTATTTCTTTCTGTTATGCTTTTAATTACTTCCGCAGCATAATATCCACCCTTCCACTCATTTTGAACTCCACCCTGGGCCACACAACCAACTATAAGAACATTGTCTGGAATTTTATGTTTTGCCCTGATCTCCTTTTTATTCAGTGGTTTAAATACACTTGTATTTACTCCGTTATGAATAACTTCAACTGAATGTTTTGAAAGGATGCTTTTTTCTATCTTCGATTTTAACCAGTAAGAGGGACTTACCAGATTCACAAATATATTTTTATATATAAGCTTCTTATCATTGTAAAGTCTGCTCGTTGTATCAATTGGGATGGCCGGATAAGTATTCAATGACTGGCAGTTGCCGCATCCCGTTTCCCACTTATTACAGTCTAAAGAATGGGCGCAATGTCCTGTTATTGCCTGCATATCGTGTAATGTCCAGACAAGAGGTTTCGCTGCTGATAAAAATATTAGCGAAAAAGGATTGAAGTAGCCCCCATGAAGATTATGTAAATGCAGAATATCGGCATTTTTAACTTTGCTAAAACCTGTTAATCCATGACTCTTTTGATATGAGTAATAGAGAAGTCCGGCATTTTCCAATGCATGATAACTGGTAGGTTGCTTTTCGAAAACATCATAAATCTCAAAAGGAGCATCCTGACTTTTCCTTGAGCCAACAAACATTACAGGGTTATGACCCTTTTGGCATTGGCTTTCAGAAAGCCTGTATGCAACCCTTGCCGCACCACCGAGATAATCTTCGGTGTTGATGTGGACAATATTCATTCCACGTTTCCTCAATTCAGATGAGGAATATTCCATTGCAATGCTGTTTGCTTGTCTGAGATCATTTTTTCTACTATTTCCGATATGATTTAAGGCAATTCTGAAAAGATCTCTATAGTCTTCAATCTTCTGCTTCCAATCGAATTTTTCAACAACTGCTTTTCTGGCCTCTTTGCCCAGAGCGATTCTAAAATCAGGGTTATCTCTCAGCTTCTCTACGGCACTGATAATTTCCGGCAGCTCGCGCTTTACAATAATGGCATTATGACCATTTATCAGGTATTCGTTGACAGTTCCGGTATCTGTTGTAATAATTGCCCTTTCCATCGAAGCTGCTTCTAATAGTGAATTGTTATTCCCTTCTGAAACAGAGGCACAGATATACACATCGATTGAATTATAGAACTGGAGCATCTCCCCCATTTCTAAATTTGTATCCTTAAATCCGACAAATACCAGCTCCACGCCCGGGATCAGGGAAAGAGGCTCAATAAATTCCTTAAAGCCTTTTACAGCAACCTCACGATTACCCGCCCAGCCGATACGCAGTTTGCCATGCTCTGGGCTCTGAGGAACTGAAGGCCCAAAAAATGATGAATCCACACCATGTGTAACATATGATATTTGCTTAATATAGTGTTTAAATATATCGTACAATCTGTTTGATACAGTATGAATCCTTTGATACCTGGAGTTCAGTATCTGACATAATTCCTCAAAATTATTATGCTCCCAGATCCAATGAGATCTGATGCCTGTAACATATTTCTGCGGATTTCTGATTCTTCTGAAATCCACCAGATTAAATTCCAGCGGATAAATCAGATCATAATCATCCTCGTCAAATGCCTGATCCATATAGCAAATATCAAAATCAAACTCTGCGGATAAATACTTTATTATAGTTTTACAGTGCCTTTCAAATATCCATCCGGAGACATCTGCTATTAATAATATGCGTGGTAATTTTTCTTTTTTATTTCCCTTTTCAGTTATAAGCATCATAATTATTGATAAAAGCCTTTCAGAAACATTTTCAAAAGAATTCTCACGAATTACACTCTCAAGTCCTTTTTGCCCCAAAGTATTTCTCAGGTCTGAAGACGTGATTAATGCTTCAAGCTTCAAAAACCATTGCTGCTTATTTTCGGCAAGCATACCAGAGACCCCGTCAATAATTAACGTTTCGCATTCACCGGCTTTCTGACAGACAACAGGAACACCAGCACTCATGAATATTCTTGCTTTTAATGCACCACGCAATACGTAATCCTCTACATCCAGAGGTGGTGGAAAAATACCAACATCCATCTTCGCCAGCTCACAGATCATTTCGGCCTCATCATAATCTTTCTTTACAGAAATATCAAGATGCTTAAACACCGGCAGCTTCTCTGGGTTTGCTCCAAGAACTCTTAAATGAATATAAGGATATTTCTGAGCCAGTTGATCCAGCACCTCATATACAACATTTAAAGCCCCGCTCGTGCCCTCACTTCCAATCCATCCAATAATCAGCTTTTCATCCTTCGCTTTTCCTCTGGATCCTTCTTTAACCTTCTGGCATTGTTCAATATCTATTGCAGTAGGTACAATGAATACCTCAGTAGTATATTTTTTTGCATAATCAGCTACATAAATATTATCAGTTGTGATTGCGTGAACCTCTGACAAAATCTGTTCTATATTCTGCCATCCGCATTCTCTATGGTAATCTTTCCAGAGTGCATCTGTCAGATCGAATAGCAATAATGATTTTGTTTTTTCTCTAAGTGCCCGGACCAGTGACAATGAAGCTATCTTAACCAGATAGATGATTTCATATTCTGATGCAAGTTCAACAATTTTATCTTCCTGCATTTCCCTCAAATTAATTATCCTTGCTGAAACTCCGCGTTTGTTCAACAACTCATATGGAACATGCCCGCGCACTTTTGCAGTAATGTGCCCCAATACAGGATCAACCACAAATAATACTTTGCATTTGTTATACGCATTAAAAGAATTTGGAGATTTTTCCCCTGCACTGACAATTTTTCCTCTTTCTGTACTGGTACCATCACCAGGATCAGCATTTTTAGTTGCAATTACACGCATGTCACGCCATTTTGCGTGTGTTTCTGGTTCGCAGATTTTTACCTGACAATAACCTGCCCTAGACAATTCTTCAGAGATATGCCATGGTGACCAGCTGAATGCATATGGAGTAAAATTCCGTTCCACCTTCATATCATCAAGTCCGAATGCATGAAGCGCCCTTATGCCCTCAAGATAATCATCAAACCTGCCTTTATTTTCAATAATCTGCTTTATGGCACTTTCAATATTCACAGTCTCAATTATTAGTTTTCCGTTTGGTTTCAGGATTCTATAAACCTGATTAAAAAAATCCCTGGCTTCCCATAACCTCAGATAATTAAGTGAGTGAATTGAAACAATCTCTTCAATACTGTTTGCCTCAAAATACTCTTCCAGTTGCCTGATATCCATTATCAGATCAGCACTTGAGCCGGAATCGACATCAATGTTTATATAACCCTTCCAATAGTCATTTCCGCATCCAAGATGAAGTTTCTTTTGAGCAATTGCAGCAATATTCCTTTTCAATAACACCTTATCATTTGTAAAGTCCTTACTACAGGTCTTCTCATTTACAGCCTTATAATTATTTTCTGCAAATTTTACAGAATTACCATTGTGCTGCCTGATGAGCGATGTCTGTTCCTGAGTGTTAATTGTAATTGCGGGGTTACTTTTGCTTATAGTTTTCTGATTTTCTCTTTTTAATTTTCCCGTAATTTTGTCCGAAAGTTCCAGCGCTCTTGCATAACAAGTATGTTTTTTCATCGCCAGATTATATCCCTCCTGTGCAATTTGGGAAATCAGCTCAGGGCGGGACAAATAATATTCTACCTTTTCAACTATATCCTTTTCTGATACTTTTACATAGTTATATCCATCTACAAACCCCAGTTCTTCCCATCCCTCCGGTTCAATTCCCAGCAGGAGGCTATTTGAAGCCATGGTTTCGAAATATTTACCAAAAGGATTCCTGTACCGGCTGCCTGTTACTACATGCATCTTACATGAATTCAGCAATCGCGAAAAATTTCTACCGATCATGGGATGATCTGTAGGCAAAGGAGAATATCCCGGATGCCGTGCGCTCAGATAGTTAATATTCTTTATTCCGGATAGTTTATTATGAATTAGATTTCTTTCAGGATAAAACTGATGGAATTCCGTAATGCCACAGCCTAAAAAGCCAATGTCATACTTTTTCCTTTCACCCCAGTCATTCATAATTTCAGGGTCTATACAGATAGGCAGCAATAGAAATCTATCTGCAATTGAAGTGTTGGAATAAATATCAATAGGGCGCGGATACTGACTTAAAATATAATCAATCCCGTTATTTTCAACCCAATCAGCAAATAAATTTTTGTAGTTTTCTGTTATATTCCAGAAGTCGCTAAGTATGATGGCTTTCGGAACAGAGATATCCCGGATACCCTCATATTCAAATTTCAGTTCAGAAATATTTGAAGCCAGGTTATAGCTGGCTATCAGTAGATCCGGCTCGGAATCATTAAACAGCAGATCCTTTATTTGTCTGTAATCCTTAATACCCTCGGCAAATCCTTCATATCCCTTTCCATAAATTCTGGTATCGAACATTGACCGAAGTCCTTTCCTGAATCCCTCATGAAATTTAGCAATATGTTGTTCTTCAGAATCACCTACAAACATTATTCGCATTTAAACTCCCTGCAGTATGAGATAAGAAATCTCCCTTAATAATTCACTTAGCTAGCGCATAAGTAATTTGGATTTACAAAAAACTAACAATTAAACTTTATCAATTCTGACGGCTATAACTAAAATAATTACTGTTAAAGTGGTTACCTCCTGATCTTGATTACACAATTGCAATAGATACAACCCGGCCAGTTGTTGAGGGTATTAAAGAGATAATCTTTTCGCTCC
>JBLMZM010000334.1:0-7836 GCA_050258815.1 Ignavibacteriales bacterium | reverse complement strand
GGCGGCGGAAGCAACTTTGCAGGGCTAAGTTTCAGCTTCCTTAAGGACAAGCTGGCCGGAGAGAAAAAGGACCTGCAGGTAATTGCAGTTGAGCCGGCATCGTGCCCGACGCTTACAAAGGGAGAGTTTATGTATGACTTTGGTGATGAAGCAGGAATGACGCCAATGATGAAGATGTACACATTGGGCCACAAGTATGTTCCCCCATCGATCCATGCAGGAGGCCTTCGTTACCATGGAATGTCGCCCATCATTTCACATCTTTACAACAAGGGTATAATTACAGCCGAGGCATATCAGCAGAATGATGTATTTGAGGCAGCAAGAACGTTTGCAAGGACAGAAGGCATTGTGCCTGCGCCTGAAAGTTCGCATGCAATAAAGGCAGCAATTGAGCAGGCGAACCTCTGCAAAGAGTCGGGTGAAGCCAAGACGATATTGTTTAATCTTTCAGGGCACGGATTTTTGGATCTGGGAGCCTACGATGCATTCTTAAAAGGCGAGCTTGAGAATTACGAAATGCCGGAAGATACGATAAACGGATTCCTGAAGCAGGTTCCGGAAATAGCATAAGCAGATAGTTAACAATATAAGGTTCATCTTTGTAGGGCGCACCATGCCATAGGCAGGCACAGCGGCGGTGCGCCCTGATTCATTCTACAAACAAATCATTCCTCCGGAATTCTATAAAAGCTCACCCTCATTTGCTCTTATTTTGTTGATCGGATATAATGAAAGGATATGGTCAGTATCAAAATAAGGCTGTTTCTCCAGCTTATCAATATAACCCGTTTATTTTACAGTTGTCTGAAGCTCAGTCCGGACATTTTTACTTAGCACTTCATCGCACTCTTTAATGAGACGCTCATTGATCACGAACGGGGAAATTGCTTTTATGACCTTTCCATCAGGAGCTATTAAATAACAGATGCCAAGTATATTCATAAATGTCTTAAATTCTCTTCTGTGATTATAAGATTTGGGGGATATTTCTTTCTTATAAACGTTAAGCCAGGTAATTCCGAATTCTTTAGCAAATTTCTCAACCAGGTCGCGATTATCTTCTTCAGTTACATTTACCATCACAAGATTGCTGTTTCTGTATTTCTTCTGAAGCTGTTTTAACGGCGCATTTCCCTCCCGGCAGGGAACACACCAGGTTGAATATAAATGAATTAACACATATTTGCCTTTTAACGCCTTTAATGAAAAAGGTTTCCCATCTAGAGTAACTCCAGTCAGTTCAGGTGCATAGAGCCCTTCAAAAGGACCAACTGGCTTTATGTCATCCGGCAGTTTTGCAAAATAGACCGTATCCAGGTCAACAGAGTGAGTCAGGAACTTATAGTACTGATTGCCGATGGAAATTGTATCGCCGGCCATGTACTTTATATCAGGCGGAAAAAGTTTTCTGGTATTTGGGGCAATACCCAAACGGGCTGTCTTTTTAGTGTAGACTTTTATGTTATCATCAAGGCCAATTCTATATGTACCGCCATTTACACTGATGCTGCCCTCATGAATATAATCTATATATGAGAAAATACGTAATCCGCCGTTTTCATGGTTTTGGTAATAACCCGACGGGTCAAAGGTTAACTTTGCATCAATTGTTCTCTGGGATACTTTATAGCCATTAAAATAATCATATGTGAATTTCAGCACAGGATACCTCTTCGGATCCTTTGAATTAATATTATCCTTATCTGCTATTTTATAAGTATATGATGTCTCATCACTCAGGTCATTATTGTTATTAACGTCTATAAAGGAGATAATTTCATCATCCCTTTCCTCAAATCCTGCTATTACATACTCCCGGATGAATTTTTTGGATACACAGCCCGTATCCAGTCCAAGTGCAGGGTCCAGCATGTACTCATGGAATTTCTTCTTTGACAACTCTCCATTAATATACTTGAAATAATAATACTGGGAAGGCTGAAAATGGAAAAGAACAAGTTTAAGCTTGGGGTATTCTTTAGGAAATTTTACTTTCTTGTAGAGATTATCTGTCACAGGAATTCCCTTGCCGGATATGTATGGATGAGATTCCAATAAAGGATTCTTAACTTCAAATTCAATCCGCCTGCATGCGACAGTAATTGTGTCGGAATTATTACAAAAGGAAATGGCTGAAAATGAAATGAACAGAATTAAGAACAGAATGCGGGACATTTTCACCTCCTGTAAAATTAAGAATAGATGAAACAGAAGTTTAACCCATTCAGCAATTTACATTTATAAGAAAAATAAACAAGGAATTTATAAGTAATTATTTTTTAAGAGAGACAGGGGATTCGCAGTCAAGTCCTTACCGATTGTTTATTTTAAAGATGCCGGCAAAAGAAATATATTGCTGCTAAATAAAAATAATTATGGAGATAAAAGGGAAGCTATTTTCTTAGCCGATTGCCCGCAAACGGATAAACCATTTATGAAGCACCTTCCGAATTAGAAATTATAGATCGTTCCAAGTCTGAAAGCTGGGGTGAACATTCCACCGCTGCTTTTCTCATATGAGTACCCCAGACCAATGCTATAGTATAAGTGTATCCCATCTCTGCTTTCTTTCTGAGATGCAACGTTAAGCTGAATTTCGCTGCAGGGGTTATGAACCGTAGTTATTGTTGACCCATAACTTGCTTCAAAACTTATGGTATCAAATAATCTAAATTTCTTTTCACTGAATATTCTTTTGTGAATTTCCAAGCCAATGCCCATCCCATTATTCTTCAGCACATCAGTCTTAAATAAAAGTACGCTGGTCTTAATGCCAGCTCCCCATCCGCCGTGAAAATCATGCCCCAGCCCCACAGAAGCTGCTTCATAAAACCCTGTGGACAGATAAATATAGGACTTGGTTGGACTTTCCGGATAATTTTCAGCCTTACCGCTTTCAGTGTTTGCAAATAGAAAGGAATTCAGCACTGCAGTAATGAGAAATAGATACATAAATTTCATATATAATTCCCTTTAAAAATACTCAACTCATTTGATTACGGGGTTAGCTGCAATTTAAGCTTCATCCACTTCCGCTTCACGATCAACTGTCCCCTTCTGCCTCAAATATTCAAGTATCTCAGACGTTAATAGTCCAAAGAATATCAGTATTCCTCCGACTATGCCTAAAACTGAGATCCTTTCGCCAAGCATCAGATATGCAAATATTGCGGAGAATACAGGTTCAAACGAATATATAATTCCCGCCTTGACGGGACTCACTTCCCTCTGGAACCTGCTTTGAAGTAAAAAGGTAATGATCGTTGCAAACAGCGCTGTATACATGAGTCCGAATATGAGATTTCCTGTCAGCTCAAAATGAACAGGTTCAATATTTGTCGTTGAAAGCGCAGCCGAAAACAGGAATGCCAGCAGGCTTGTTACAGCGGTCTGAAAGAAAGTAAGAAGAAGAAAGTTTATCTCTTTACTTATCTTGTGCAGATATACTATCTGTACGGCAAAGAAAAAAGCACAGATGAGTGTAAAAAAGTCACCAATATTAAAGTTTCCGCCAAGATCACTGAGCAGACTGAATATCGACTGGAACATATCCAGACCAGGAGCAGCTTTAACAGAGAGAAATAAAAGTCCGAATACTACAATTATGCTCCCTGCAATTGCGCCAAGGGCAGGTTTTTTCTTTTCAATTATTATCTGCATTATTGGAGTAAAGAGCACGAAAGAGCCTGTAATAAACCCGCTTTTGGTGGCAGATGTATACTTAAGTCCCACTGCCTGTGGGGCAAATTCAAAGAAAAGAAAAACTCCCAGGAGTGCAGACCTGAATAGTGTCTTCTTATCTATCCGGATCAGCTTTTTATAAACAAAAGGCAGCATGACTACTGAGGCTATGAGAAATCTCACAGCAACAAAGAGCATGGGGGATGAATCTGTGAGTGACCCTTTAACAATAACAAACGTAGCGCCCCAGAGAAGTGTTGTTATAATCAGCGCACTTTCGCTTATGTACTTTAATGAATGTTTATATTGCAGTAATCTATTCATGCTTAGTAGTGCAAAATAATTTAAGGATTTGTAGACATGGTATATACCCGGTTAAAACCCGGCAAGTGCAAATTTAGATAAATTTAGCATGATTCTAAAAATATCTTTTTTCAAAGCATCTGTAAAGCTTAGAAATAATATCCGGCAAGCACCTGAAAATAAGGGCTCCTATCTTTACGGTAACCTTTGGATAAAGGTACTTCAAAAGTGGCAACGAGTCTGACTTTATCCAAATGAGATTCAATTCCAACTGATGAAGCTGTAAATATCCGTGGTACTTTGTAGTGCAGGTAATAATCCGTTGTTTGTCCAATAGTCAGTTGTGCATACTCCTGATATATGTCCATATTGAACTTCATATTGCCCAGCATTTGAGGAATCAAAACGCAGCCTAAATATTCACCCCATTTTGTCTTAGTCGCAAGGTAATTCAGTAATAATGAAATTGAATTTGTTGATATATAATATTTGCTTTCTGATAAATTATCCTGAATGATGTTAGATGAAGCCATTTCGAATCTAATAATTTCATATGAACCTCTGACAATAGATAACCTGAAACTATTTTGACTTGTCAAGGACTGGCTAAAGCATGTAGATGTCCTTATATCATGAGCAACAAGGTTTTCACAAATAACAATCAAAATAGATACTATGTAAAACAGCTGTTTATACATTTTCTTCCTACAGATATGAATACCTTGGGATTTGTAATTCTCTATTATAGACCTTTTCGGAAGATCATGGGACATACAAATATCAACAATATGTATTTTCTCTCCCGTCATCGGGAATGATTCGCCAAATTATGAATATCCCCATAATGGTTATTGTCCTGTTTTTACTTCCCTTTTCGAAATCCAGACTTTAATAAACCATGTAACGTTTATAGTTGAAAGTATGATAAATACTCCTAATGATATATAGAAGAAATACCAGTGTATTGCCAAAGAACTCTGTGCATTAATTATTTCCCGTTTAATTGCTGCTCCAGCCGGTTTAATAATAATTTTAGGATTTCTCTGATTTAAGTCAGCAATTGTCCTTTTAATTTCGACTGAAATATTGTACAGTTTTCCCTTCCCGGCTGTAAATACTTCAATTATTCTCCCAATTGAATTGCTACTGCAATAATAGCTCTGCCTTGAAACAGAATCAACACTTAAGATCCTTTTCCCAGATTCATATAATGATAATGATACCGGCAGAGAAATGCTTCGGTAACTTCTGCCGGAGGGAATTATATATCCTGTTAAGGAATCATTTTTGTTAAGCGGCTGAGTATGGTCAAAATTAATCGCAATCTCATACTCTGCATTAATATCAGAAATGAAACTATAGTTATATTTTCTCCCCTCCAAAAATTCAGCTGGAAATTCCAAAGGTTTTCTTTGCTTAGGTTGTTTTAAGTAATTCAGAAGGTATAGCTGCCATAATGCAAAGACAAAAGCAGCGGCAGAGAAAATAAGCAGAGACAACCGGATTACTTTAGATATTTTCATATTAAATTAAGTTTATTTTCCCTTTTGCGTATGCGCATTCATGATGACTCAGGGAAGCAGACTCTTACCCTATTTTGAAAATAACCGAAAATTGATACTTTCTTTTTGTGGAAGCCGGTTTATTGGTTGTAAATTTTATCAGTCTAATATTTTTATAAATTTCTTTAACAATGAATCGTATATAATAAGGATATTTTTCGATTGGTATTTCGGCAGCTGTTCCACTGATAGTGTCCAATCTCATATTATAATCTGTATAAAGCAAAGAATTATTTTTTAAAGAATCCTGAATTCGAATTACATTAACACAATATTTGATAAGAATACCTTTTTCATCAACCAGAACCGGTGCCAATGCAACACCTTCTGCTCCATTGGGAAAGGAATTTTCCGGAAATGATATCCTGATATTCGGGTCATCTTTGATATCAAATGGAATATCATAAACCTGAACAGCGCAAGTCAAAGTATCCTGAGCCCATACGAGAAGTTCTGACTGCGCCATTATGCAAATGAATAGTAATAATAATTTCACGTTACCATCCGATTAAGAAAGTTTAATTATGATCTCATTATCTGCGAACAAGGATGAGTTCAATAGGATTACTGAGAAGGTGTATTTCATTTAGATCCTAAGTTTGGTGCCGTTTTAAAATAAAGAAAAACGTTATTAGCGCTTACGCCATCGGATCCAACTGACGAGAAACTCATCTATCTTAATCTTCAAATGAGATAGTTGTTCTGTTACTCCATAGCTTTGCATATGTATCGGCATAGTCTTCACGCTGCTTGACTGCTGCTTTACTTCTGAATCTTTTGTAGTAAGAATCCAGTGAATGACCAATCTCATGAAGAAGCAGGATTTCCAAGTAGTATTTCTTTACTTTTTCTTTTGTCCACTCAAGGAACCAGCCCTTTTCATCTTCTTTCAGCTCGTTTGTGTAATTCTTATAAAAGTTAATGACCTTGTTTTCCGGCTTATTTTTGCCGAACCTCATTTTATGATTCTTCGGGAATGGATAAAGCACAATCAGCTGGACTTTGCTTCCACAAATGAATTCTCCCTGCGGAGTGTCACCACTTTCATGATCACTCTTTCTGAATTTTCTTAGCCAGATATGCGTCAGACCTGAAATATGTTCCTCAGGAAGCCAAGACAGTACTCTCTTTATATCTTCAATGCTAACTGGAAAGTAGAAATCCCTAGAGGGATTATCATGAATAAATATGGGCTTTTCTTCACCATCCTTAGGAGGTTGAAGATTATGCTGCCGGTTAAAGATATTATCAGCAAGCTTAGTACGCATACGTCCGCCCTGGATGTCGCCAAGCTTTCTATTCTTCTTCCAGGCCGTTTGTTTTCTATTCTGCATCATATTATTGTCTTCTTAAATATGTCTCAACTCCCGCTATCCGGGACAATTATGGATATTTTCATGGAGATTCCATTCTGGTTAATAATATTCTTTTTCTCATATTCTTATAACAAGCGATCAATCCATATTCTTCTATTTGAAAATAAAGTGCTTCTTTAAATTATATTCATCATTTCCGCTTTCTTACTTTCATATTGTAAACTGTATCAATGCATACAAGCGGCATAACTCCGGTCTTTTCTTTAGTAAACGGATAAAGGACAAAATCACCTGTTATTTCTTCATCAAAGCCTATTGTTGGTAGCCATTGAGGCAAATTATAATAACCTTCTTTATAAAACCTTTGTTCACTTACACCATAAATCTTCTTTGTGCCGACCTTCCAAATTCTCACACTTGGATTTCCGTTCCAGTAGCTTAGCACTCCATGGATCTTAAAAGCCGGTCCAATTACCCCGGGATGCTTTCTGCACGTCTTACAATCCACCTTATTCGTATCCTGTTGAGAAAAACATGCTACAGATAAGATCAATGTTATAATAAAGGTAAGGGCTTTCATTTTACGCTATAGTCTGTTTTGGAAACGGAATTAGAAACGATCTTCAGTTGATCAAATATTACTTCAAGGTGAATTTCCATTTCTGACTGGTGTCTAGCGAAGAAGTTTCTTTTCAAGTCATGTATTAATGTTCCTTTGCCGCCGCCGTGTGATTCAACTTCATATTTCGAAGACTGTTGGGTCATTTCAAGCTCATACTTTGTATCAAAATAGGCCAGATCATTTTCAATTTTTTTTAGAGTGTAAACAGTTATTAATTTGATGTTTATGGGACTCGTTCCCGGGACGGGCAACTGTAAAGGAATTTCCTTTGTAAAACTGTCATTAATTGAAACCAGAGAATCGGGATATTGGAATTGACTAATGAGACTGCTGACAAGTCCTGAAAGCA
>JBLMZM010000333.1:0-18262 GCA_050258815.1 Ignavibacteriales bacterium | reverse complement strand
AATACAAAATTCATTGTAGGCAAGGACTTTTATCTGGCATTCAGTCCGGAGCGTGAAGATCCTAACAATCCCGATTACTCGACTTCCACCATACCGAAGGTAGTAGGGGGCGTGACGCCTGAGTGCCTTATGGTAGCCAAGGCTTTGTATGACAATGTGATAGTAAGAACCGTACCTGTTAGTTCGACCCGGGCAGCCGAGGCAACAAAGCTTTTGGAGAACATATACCGTTCGGTTAACATTGCCCTTGTAAATGAGCTGAAGATGGTCTTTGACAGGATGAATATAGACGTGTGGGAGGTAATAGAGGCCGCAAAGACAAAGCCCTTTGGTTTTAATGCATTCTATCCGGGACCGGGTCTCGGGGGCCATTGCATACCGATTGACCCATTCTATCTTACCTGGAAGGCCAGGGAATACGACATCAACACCAAGTTCATTGAGCTTGCAGGTGAAGTAAATACATATCAGCCATACTATGTAGTTGAAAGGACCAGGGAGGCGCTAGATAAAAGCCGCAAGGCCTTAAACGGCTCAAAAATACTGATCTTAGGTGCAGCCTACAAGAAGGACATCGATGACATGAGGGAAAGTCCCTCGCTTAAGCTGATTGAGCTGTTCCGTGAAAAAGGGGCAGAAGTTTCATACAATGATCCCTATGTGCCCAAGCTTCCAAGGACGCGTAAGTATCAGTTCGACATGGAGTCCGTGGCGCTTACAAAGGAAAGCCTGAAGGGTTTTGATGCCGTGGTCTTGTCAACAGATCACACGGGATACGACTACAGGTTTATAGCAGAAAATGCAAACATCATTGTGGACTCCCGCAATGCCTTTGGTAAGAACGGGATTAAAGCAGAAAATATTTATAAAGCATAATTATCAGAGTGCTGAGGTGTTGAGCTATTAGTTCTCAGACTCTCTTCACTAAGCACTAAACACTTAAAATAAAATGAAAAATTTTGCCATTACCGGTGTGGCCGGTTACATAGCTCCCAGGCATCTGCAGGCCATCAAAGATACGGGCAACAAACTCGTTGCTGCAGTTGACCCGCATGATTCGGTGGGAATTATGGACAGGTATTTTCCCGAAGCCAGTTTTTTTACTGAGTTTGAACGGTTTGACAGGCATCTGGAGCGCCTCAGGCGCGGACCTGAGAGTGAACGGGTTCACTATCTGACAATTTGTTCTCCAAACTTCCTTCATGATGCACATATCAGGATGGCTCTTAGAATCGGGGCCGATGCCATATGTGAGAAGCCCCTGGTGCTGAACCCATGGAACCTGGATGCACTTGAAGAGCTGGAGCGGGAGTCCGGTAACAAAGTACATACAATCTTACAGTTACGCGTACATCCCTCATTAATTGCAGTCAAGCAGAAGTTGGAAGAGGAAGGAAAAAGGAAGAAGGAAAAAGGAAAAAGTACAGCAGTAGAAGGTACAATACCTTCTGAAATTTACGTTTCAAAAAAACATGAAGTAATTCTTACATACATTACCTCGCGTGGCCTGTGGTACGATTTCTCCTGGAAAGGGGTCAAAGAGAAGTCAGGTGGAATTGCAACAAACATAGGCATTCACTTTTTTGATCTGTTAATATGGTTATTCGGGAGTGTACAAACGAGCAGGGTGAATCTTGCCGGAACAAAACGGATGAGTGGATTCATGGAGCTGGAGAATGCTAATGTACGCTGGTTCCTATCGATTGACCGGGATGATCTCCCACAGGAAGAGGCTGAAAAAGGAAAGACTACATTCAGGTCAATTTCAGTGGATGGAGAAGAAATCCAGTTCAGCGAAGGCTTTACAGACCTTCACACGAAAGTATATGAAGAAACCCTTGCTGGCCGCGGCTTCGGCATAGAGGATGCGCGTCCCTCAATAACGCTTGTGCAGCAGATACGCAATGCTGAACCCAGGCCGGATAAAGATACGATGCATCCTTTTTCCTTTTAACTTTTAACTTTACAAGAGAAACTATGAACTACTTTGTACACGAATCTGCCTACGTCGATGAACCTTGCGAGATCGGCGAAGGGACAAAAATCTGGCACTTCTGCCACATACAGAAAAATGCAAAAATCGGAAAAAACTGTACGCTTGGGCAGAATGTAAACGTTGCCAACAATGTAGCCATTGGGAGTTACTGCAAGATACAGAACAATGTATCTATATATGAAGGGGTGACCCTGGAGGATTACGTATTCTGCGGTCCTTCGATGGTATTTACAAATATACTGGATCCCAAGTGCAAATATCCGCAGGTGGGGGCAGAGTTTTATGTACAGACGCTGGTAAAAGAAGGGGCATCCATCGGAGCCAACGCAACTGTAGTTTGCGGACACACGATTGGAAAGCACGCACTCATAGGAGCAGGTGCTGTAGTAACAAAGGATGTTCCCGATTATGCACTTATAATAGGCAATCCGGGCAGAATTGCCGGCTGGGTGAGTGAGGCAGGTAAAAAACTTCAGTTCAACAAAGACGGCATAGCTCACTGCGAGAAATCAGGCAAAACATACAAATTCGAAAACAACAGTGTAAAGGAAATCTGAATTAAGTTAAAGTTTAGGCTGAGTAAAACCAGTAACAGAGTTTCACTCAACCTAAACCCGTTTTTCCCTATCGGACTTATTTCTCAGAAATAAAGGTCAAAATTCCTTCTCTTCCACATGAAAAATTTATCCATTTAATTCAAAAATGAATTTTCCTAAAATTGTCCCGTCATTTAATTAAATCTATTCAAGATAGATTCGGAACTCCGGCCATAAAATATCGGGTCTGCGGATAAATTATAACCATCTCAATTATGGCCACCAATATACTGTTATTTTCAGTCTCAGTTAATATATGTAACTGACTGAGCGGAGCTGTGAGAAACGGTTTGTAATTAAAATATCGGTAGTCTGTCTGAATATTCCTGCTGAATATTCCTGCAAAAGCATCCCATTTATATTCTGTCTTAAAATATTCATACCGGAGACGCGAAATTTATAATACTGTAAAATTAAAACCACGGAGTCACCAGATAAATGAAATCATCGAAATATAGCAATATATACGTAATTGGAGTCTTTGATCTTTTTCATGTAGGTCACATAGAACTGTTAAAAAAGGCCAAACAGTTGGGGGAGAAACTAATTGTTGCAGTCAATAGTGATGATCTTGTCAGCGTGTATAAAAGAAAGCCCTATTATAACGAAGAAAACCGTCTGGCGCTGGTAAAGGCATGCCGTTATGTAGATGACGCATTTATAATAGGTGAATTTGACAATAAACCTTATATCGAAAAATACGATATCGATGCAATTGTACATGGAAATGATTGGGAATACACCTCCTATCTGGAGCAAATCAGAGTATCACCTGAATATTTGAAAGAAAGAAACGTGGAGTTAGTTCTTCTTCCTTATACTGAGGGAATAAGTACGTCACACCTCATTAAAACTATCAAGGAGAACTAAAGTTGGTATTTAACCAGATCACAAGCATACCTGTTATTATTGAACGTGTAAATCTAGAGACGTTGAATTTTAGATCTCTTTTTGAAAAATACAATCTTTCTTTCGGTAATATAATGATATTTACCGGGACAAATTTTTCGGCAGAAATTACTAACAGGATCTATAGCAATAACAAAGATGCCTTTAATATTTCGGTAATAAATAATATTGGAAACGATAAAAACGCAATTGATGAATTAAGCAATAAGTACAGGCTGGATGAGTTTAATCTTGTAGTTGGCATTGGGGGCGGTAGAATTTTAGATAGTGCAAAATACTTCGCCTCAAAAATGATGATAAATTTCATCTCGATTCCAACTATTATATCTAATGACAGCATCATTTCTCCTATTTCTATCCTGGAAAATAATGGCCGAGTGGAACCCTTTGCCTCAGGAATCCCTTCCGGGGTGTTGATAGACAGAGAGGTAATTAGCAAGTCTCCGCATAAATTTATTCTTAGCGGCATAGGAGATATTCTGGCAAACAGGTCGGCAATTTATGACTGGGATCTTGCAATAAGTAAAGGCAGGGCAAAATCAAACAGTCTGGCCAAGATACTATCTACCCTTTCCGTTACAAACATAATCAACTATGAAATATGCCAGGACGATGTTGAGTTTATAGAGTCGTTTATAAACTCTACGATTATTGGGGGCATGGCAATGAACATATCTGGCGACACAAGACCCAGCAGCGGAGCAGAGCATTTAATAAGCCATGTCCTTATAAAATACAACCTTTCATCCTACAGTCACGGCTTTCAGGTTGGAAGCGTGACCCCATTCATACTCTGGCTCCATAAAGAAACAGAAATTAAGTATTTCCGTTATTTCAAGGAAAATCGGTTTTATTGGAATTTTACAGAACTGCTTGACAGGGGCGAGATATCTCTGGAAAATCTGTTTCAGGAAGCCAGGATTATCCGGAATAACAGGTATACAATATTAAATGAATACTCGGATGCTGACCTGGTCTGCTGTTATGAGGAGTATTTAAGATTCATGGAAAAAATATAAATCAATATTCAATTCTACTGAGATTATTGCAAAACACAAATACGATGTACAAAAAGGATGAAGATAGCAGTATGCTGAGAATGCTTTTAAGCGAGATTAAAACTGTCCTTAATATAATAAATAAGCCGCATTTATTTCTGAAGCTCACAGCAGGAAGTATGATTTATTATTCAGATATAATAATAAATTTATTAAAGTGGTTTAAACTAAAAACCGGCAACTACTATATCACCTTTGATTATCATAATGGTGTATATTCGGATTTCTATATACATATATATTCCAAATTAAAGCAGATTCCGGAAATTAAGGATAAAATCATACTAAGCTATTCTACAAAGAATATTGCGTGGGCTTTCGACAAAAGGTTTGACCGAATGGATTTTAAGCCCAGATTTATGCTGAAATTCTTGAAGAAAAACATTATTATAACTGCTACAAAATACGATAGCCGGTATCAGAATGAAAAGAATGCAAAGAAGATTCAGATGTATCATGGATTTGCCGGTTTTGGAACCGGCTGGAGTGTAGATACTTTCATAAAAGGTTTTGACAGGTTATTTGTTCCACTTCAATATCAGTACTATCAGCTTACCCAGGGAGAATACAATAATATTATAAATAAAGAGCACGTGCTAAGGGTTGGATATCCCAAAATTGACGGAGAGATAGGTGAAATAAGGGAAAGGATGCCGGGCAGCAGGATTAACTCATTTTTTTATGGTCCCACCTGGACCATTAAATCTTCTATCTTTTCCTATTTGATGCCGCTGGTGGAATATACTCATAAGCGTAACATAAAATTGTACATTAAGCTGCATCCCCTGTTATTAAGGGAGTATGATTATTATTCTTCGGGAAAGATTAATTGGACCAAAAAAATTAAAGAGCTGAAAGAACAGTATGATAACATTGAGCTGTTGAACACCGATCTTGATTTTGAATCGGTAAAAAGGTATTTCTTCGAGTCTGACATATTTATAACAGATACGTCTGGTCTGGGTTGGGAATACGTTTTAGTTACAGGCAGGCCGATAGTCTTTCTGGGTGAAAAGTTAAAGATTCCGAAACAGGATGTTGACGCAGCTGAAATGAAAAAAATGTCCGAATCCTATGAAATAAAATACAGGGGGATCGTTGGACCTGTAATAAAGGTGCCAGATTCATTTGAAAATGAGTTGAATGGGTTCTTCGACAAGTACAACGACTATTCGAAAAATATAGACCAGTTCAGAAAGAATTTTACCTATAATCTGGGGAATGCTTCCTCGGTTGCCGTAAATGAAATATTGAAATTATATAATGAGATCCAAAGAAACTGAGCATAATATTTCAATAAATCACTTCAGTTGCTAGTCCAAGTTATAACAGTTTTTTATCCAGGATTATATAAATGTTACAAGCAGTAGTAAAAAAAGGGATTGTAATACCGGAACAGGTTCCTGCTCCCAAAGTCTCAAACGATCAGATTCTGATCAAGGTTATTAATTCCTGTATCTCAATCGGTACGGAGATGAGTGGTGTCGCATCAAGCAATAAGTCCTTAATCAAAAGGGCGATAGAGAAGCCGGAAAATGTAAAGAAAGTATTGGAGCTGGTAAAATCACAGGGATTACAAAAGGCTTTTACCAAAGTAAAAGGGAAGCTTGAAATGGGAATGCCTACCGGTTATTCGGTCTCTGGAATAGTTAAAGCCGTTGGAAAGGGAGTCAGGAACTTTAAGCCAGGGGACAGGGTTGCTGCTGCGGGCGCAGGACTTGCAAATCATGCTGAATATGTCAATGTACCGGAAAACCTTGTGGTTCTTTTACCACAGGATATGGATTTCAAGTTTGCCTCAACCGTTGCGCTGGGGAGTATTGCCATGCAGGGAACAAGAAGAGCAGATCTGAAGCTGGGAGAGTTGTGCATAGTTTTTGGTACCGGACTTTTAGGGATGTTAACTATTCAGATGCTGAAGGCATCCGGAATAAGAGTAGCGGCAGTGGATCTGGATGATAAAAGATTGTTGCTTGCAAAGGAATTGGGCGCCGAGATCACAATTAATCCCAAATTAGAAGATCCTATTAAGGCAATTGACACCTGGAGTGGTGGTTATGGAGGTGATGCGGTTATTTTTACGGCTTCAACCAACAGCAGCGCTCCACTATCCCAAGCCTTTAAGATGTGCAAAAGGAAAGGAAAAGTCGTGCTTGTCGGTGTAGTTGGTATGGAAATCGACAGAGAGGATATATATAAAAAAGAGCTGGATTTCCTGATCTCAACTTCCTATGGCCCCGGAAGGTATGATGATGATTATGAATTAAAGGGGCGTGATTACCCGTATTCATATGTCCGGTGGACAGAAAACAGGAATATGAGTGAATATTTACGATTAGTGAATTCAGGTTTTATCAGGCTGGAAAAACTTATACAGGCAACCTTTCCAATTGAACACGTTTCTGAGGCATTTAAGTATCTGCAGAATGCAGAACAAAAGCCTTTAATGGTGATACTGGAGTATTCGAAGGAAGAAAAGGATAGCATAACGAGAGTAGAAACCCCTGCAAAGGTTGTTCGGGTTAACAAGGATGTCATCAATATAGCGCTGATAGGAGCAGGCGAGTTTGCAACCGGAATGCACCTGCCTAATATTCAGAAGTCAGGAGACAAGTTTAAATTACGGGCTGTCATGAGTCCCAATGGCCTGAAAGCCAAAGAAATATCTCTGCAATTTGGTGCGAGCTATTCGACTACAGATATTGAGGAGGTGCTCTCAGACAGCAGCATAGATGCTGTACTGATTGCCACCAGGCATGATACACATGCTTCCCTGGCTTTAAGAGCCCTTAAGGCAAACAAGCACGTGCTGTTGGAAAAACCCTTAGCAGTTAGCAGTAGCGAGCTGGAGACCATCAAAGAATTTTATGCAAGTAATCCTGGGAAGGAAAAGCCGGTTTTAATGGTTGGGTTCAACAGGCGATTCAGTAATTATGCCAGGGAGATTAAAAAGCATACAGATAAGAGAATTAACCCATTGTTCATCCATTACAGGATGAATGCGGGATACATACCAGCTGACCACTGGGTTCATCAGCAGGGAGGACGGATTATTGGTGAAGCTTGTCATATAATTGACCTGATGACATACTTTACAAATTCGAGAATCGTAAGTATTTCCAGCGAATCACTGGAACCCTCCAATAAGAAATTTCTGGAATCAGATAATAAATCCATAGTACTGAAATATGAGGATGGTTCGGTCTGTACAATTGAATATTTTTCCCTGGGAAGCAAGGAATTTCCAAAAGAATATATGGAAGTTCATTTTGACGAAAAGACAATCGTCCTGGAGGATTACAAATCTCTTAAAGGGTATGGTATAAAGGTAGATAATATAAAATCTGTTGCCAGTGAGAAGGGACAGAAAGAAGAGTTGTCTGCATTTTATGACTCAATAAAAGAGAAGCAAACCTGGCCTATAGAATTTTGGGATCAGGTACAAACAACAGAAATAACATTTGCTTTATCGCCGAATTCCTTGAAATAGTTTTGAGTGACATAAAAAATAGAATTGATAATTTATCCGCGACAGAATGAAAATAATTAATCTTGGCACCTATCCTCCTCCTTTTGGAGGCGTTTCAATACATATAAAGCGCCTGGCAGAATATTTATCGGCTCATAGAGTCAGTAACATGGTTATTGATATAAGCGGGAGCAGGCCGGCGGAAAAGATCGGGAAGAATATAAAGCTAATGACCAAGCGAAGTGTCCTTTCTTTAATATTCCACAAGAAATCCATTATTCATGCCCATAACTACTCAATAGGATTGCTGATAACTTATTTTATACTTTCATTCAGGCATTACGTCATACTTTCATTTCATAATGAAAGATTCATAATAAATTTTTCAAAAAACGGGAAATTGATATTTAGAGTATATAAACTGCTGGTTAACTGTTATGATAAAATAGTTGTTGATAGTGAGAAGTGCAGAGAGCTGGCCGGACAATTGATAAACGACAAAGATAAACTTGCCGTTATTCCCGAATTCATTTCGCCTGAAATAATACCTCCCATTAAGCTGAAGCTTATAACGGACATCAGAAAGCAACATCAATATATTATTTCATCTAATGCATTCCAGTTGTCATTCTTTGAAGGCAAGGACCTTTATGGAGTGGATCTGTTAATTGAGCTGGCAAACAGGTTGCGTAATTTACAAAAAATGGATGTGGCCTTTTTATTTTTGCTGCCCAATATTGGGGATAAAAAGTATTATGAAGAGTTGGTTAATAAATTAAGGTGTTACAATCTGGAAGAAAGATTTTTCTTCTTAACAGACATGGAAGAACATATCAAAGAAGCCTCAAGCATTTGGAATATTTCGGATGTAATAATCAGGGCAACCAATACCGATGGTAATTCTCTTACGATCTGGGAGGCATTAAGTCTTCAGGTTCCGGTAATTGCCAGCGATTGTGTCGAAAGGCCTAAAGGGACGATCTTGTTCAAAAACAGGGATATTGATGACCTGACTGAGAAAACATCTCGTGTCCTCCTTAACATAAAGGATATCAGAGACGGCTTAAGAGCGTATCCAATAAAAAACAATGCAGATGAATTTTTACAGTTATATGATTCATTTAAGTAAGGAATAAATAAATGGACCTCAGAAATAAAAAAGTTCTGGTAACAGGAGCTGACGGTTTTATCGGATCTCATTTAACTGAGATGCTAGTAAAAAAAGGCGCTCAAGTAACGGCTTTATCCTATTATAATTCATTTAATTATTGGGGGTGGTTAGAGAGCATCGACTGCCTTGATAAAATCAAAGTTGTGAGCGGCGATGTTAAAGATCCTTATTTCTGTAAAAAAATAACCAGTAATGTGGATGTTGTATTTCACCTGGCAGCCCTGATAGCAATACCATATTCGTATCAGGCTCCTGAAAGCTATGTTGATACAAACATTAAAGGGACTCTGAATATTCTGCAGGCTGCAGCTGAAAATAATTGTGAAAGAATAATCCATACTTCAACCAGTGAAGTATATGGTACCGCTAATTATGTTCCAATTGATGAAAAGCATCCGTTGCAGCCACAATCTCCCTACAGTGCGACAAAAATCGGTGCCGACACAATCGCATTGAGTTTTTATAACTCTTTCAACCTTCCTGTTGTTATTGCGCGACCGTTTAATACTTATGGGCCAAGACAATCTGCAAGGGCGGTAATTCCTACAATAATATCCCAGATCGCTGCTGGCAAAAAGATCATAAATCTTGGGGATACTACGCCAACCCGTGATTTTAATTTTGTATTAGATACATGTAAGGGATTTATCATGCTGGCCGAATGCGACCAGGCTGTTGGTGAGGTAGTCAACATCGGGTCAAATTATGAAATAAGCATCGGGGAAACATTCCAGGTAATTAAGACAATTATGAATAGTGATGTGGAGATAGTTAAAGATAAACAGAGGCTGAGACCAGAAAAAAGTGAAGTAAAGAGACTCTGGTGTGATAATTCAAAAATCCAAAGACTGACAGGGTTTGAACCGGACTATAATATTGAGAAAGGACTGAAAATTACGGTAGATTGGTTTTTGGACCGCAATAATTTAAGTAAATATAAAGTGGAAATATATAATGTCTAGACGCGCGATAATATTGGCAGGTGGGAAAGGTACACGACTAAAACCATATACAATTGTACTTCCAAAACCACTTATGCCTATTGGAGAGTATCCGATTTTAGAAGTTGTTGTAAGGCAACTTGTCTCGTATGAATTTACACATATTACGATGGCAGTAAATCATCAGGCAGATATTATTCAGGCCTTCTTTGGAGACGGGTCAAAGTGGAATATTAAAATTGATTATTCTCTTGAAGATAAACCGCTCAGTACAATGGGTCCGCTCCGTTTGATTAAGGATTTGCCGGAAGACTTTCTGATAATGAATGGAGATGTACTTACAAATCTGAATTTTGGCGAATTTTATGAATACCATACAGCAAGTAAGAATTTGTTCACAATCAGTACCTATAAAAGAGAGCAGGTAAGTGAGTACGGTGTTTTAGAAATTGATAATGACAATACATTATGTGGTTTTAAGGAAAAGCCGGTTTTCCCTCTGGATGTAAGTATGGGGGTATACATGGCCAACAGAAAAATAACAGATATTATTCCGGAAAATACAATTTATGGATTTGATCATTTAATGTTAGATCTCATAAAAGTAAAGACCCCGGCTAAGGTGAAAAAGTTTGATGGCTACTGGCTTGATATAGGGCGGCCGGATGATTATGCTTTAGCAATTGATGAATTTGAAAAAAACAAAGAAATATTTTTAAAGGAATCCTAAAAATGGAATGGAAAATCACATTATCTGAACCAACTATCGGTCAGGAAGAGATTGATGCAGTAACAAAGGTATTGAAAAGTAATTGGTTGACAATGGGTGCTGTTACCGCAGAATTTGAACAAAAATTCGCTGAAAAGATGGATGTTAAATATGCCATAGCAGTAAATAATGCGACAGCGGCTTTACATTTAGCTAACAGGGCTTTGGGGATTGGAACGGATGATGAAGTAATTTGTCCTGCTCTGACATTTGTAGCTTCAGCCAATGCGACTAAATATACCGGAGCAGAAGTTATCTTTGCTGATTCGATATCTGAAGAGGATCTTACGGTAGATCCCAAGGATATAGTTAAGAAGATTACATCAAGGACGAAGGCAATTACGGTTGTTCATTATGCGGGGTTTTCATGCTTAATGGACGATATTCTGGAGATTGCAGAAAAGTATAACCTAAAGGTAATTGAAGACTGTGCTCATGCTCCATTTGCAAAATACAGATTCAGAGATGGAAGTGAAAAAAGCATTGGAAGCATTGGAGACATCGGATGTTTTAGTTTCTTCGGAAATAAAAATATGACCACCGGCGAGGGGGGCATGGTAACGACAAACAACAAGGATCTTGCTGATAAATTGAAATTATTGAGATCGCATGGTATGACTTCGTTAACTTATGAAAGACATAAAGGACATGCAAATAACTATGATGTAATCCTGAATGGATATAACTACAGAATGGATGAGATACATGCGGCTATTGGCATCGAACAACTAAAGAAAATAGACAAGAATAATGAAGCAAGAAGGAATATATATAAGTATTACTGTGAATTGCTGAGAGAAAATTCTAATATAATAGTCCCGTTTACTGACAGGGATGTAAATAATTCAGTTTGTCATATAATGCCTGTTATTGTAAAGAATAACTATGCTGAAATTAAAGCAGAATTGAAAGGTGCCGGAGTACAGACCAGTAAACACTACGACCTGATTCCCAGTTTTACTGCTTATAATGTCGAGTTTCAGAGTAAAATCAAATATATCAGTAATATTCTGACTTTGCCCATGTCACCGCAAATGACTAAAGAGGATGTAGAATATGTAACCAGTCATATAAATTCCAAATGATAAAAAATATTCAGTCCAAGATAAAAAATCTGCAAATAGACAATCTGCGGTACGATTTTGACAATTTATGGATAGAAGAGCAAGAAGCTATTGTTGCAAGAGATTACCTGTTAGAAGGCAATTCTACTGAAGATCATTTAGCATTATACCAGAAACAATTAGGAGGGTATTTAAATGTTGAGCCTCAGAACATATTGTTATTCATAAATGCTCATTCCTCATTATCCTTTATCCTAAAAATACTGAAAGACAATAATCCTGAAAAAGACGTCGTAATACTTGCTGGTTTTACATGTTCTGTAGTTGTAAACGCAATTACAGCAAATCAGTTGACCCCTGTTTTTAGCGATATAGAACTTGATACCTATTCCCTAAACGCCGATATGCTGGAAAAAACCGTGAATATGTATAAGGGCAGGATTTTAGCAGTAATTACACAACATTTATTTGGAATTGTTGCGCGGGATTATGAAAAAATCATGAATATTTGCAGCAGTCACCAATTGACCACTATAGGAGATTGTGCTCAGTCATTGGGCGCATTCTATAATGATCGAACAGTGGGGCTATTGGAAGACTATGCTATCTTTAGCAGCCAGGCGTCAAAGTCCATTAATACATATACCGGCGGAATGTTATTAGTAAATAACAGGATGTTTGAAAAGCAGATAATTGCAAACTATTGCAAGCTGGAATTTCCGGAAAATAACTTTGTGAAGCAGATACTCACAGCATATTATATGCAATACAGGAGAAAAAAGTTTAATTCTGCCCTGGCATTGAAGCTCTTTCTTGTACACAACAGGAAGAAATTTATCCCTTCCATATCTCCAATGGAAATAAGTGACAATAGGATTGATACCTTAAACCCGTTTCCATTAGAAAATAATCAGGTATATATATACAGGTATCCGGATATTCTGGCAAAAATTGGATTAATTCAGCTAGGTAAGATTGAACAAATTATTAGTGTAAGGACAGGTAATCTATCATTGCTGGAAAAATCAGAAGGGCAGAAGATCAGAATAATAAAAAATTCACGTCCAAGTTTGCTTAGGTATCCCTTTCTGAGGACTGAGAGCTATAAGCGAAATCATCATCTTCATGGTAATCATTTGCTCGGGAAGTGGTTCCCTTATTATTACGGAAACTGTGAGAATGCCGGCGTTGCTGCGCGTAATTTAATAAATTATTCAGTTAATATCAGAGATATAAAATAAATGAACCCCAGGATATCAGTTATTTTAACTACTTTTAACGGTGCAAGCAGAGGCTACTTAAGACAGGCAATAGAAAGTGTTTTAGTTCAATCCTATGATAACTACGAGTTAATAATTATAGATGATGGTTCAAAAGATAATACTGCAGAAGTCTGCAATGCCTACAGCGCCAACGAAAAAATAAAATATATTTATCAGAATAACCGAGGGTTGTCAGCTGCAAGAAATTCAGGCATACAGTCAAGTAGCGGTGAATTAATTTGTTTTCTGGATGACGATGATTATTGGCATAAGGACAAATTGAAAAGGCAGGCTGAGTATTTCTATGATACGCAGGACAACAAATGCGGAATGGTATTCACATCATTACAGTTAGTAGATGAGAATGGAGTGGTAATTGGAAAGCAGGCACATGTTGCAAGTGGCAGTATTTACGCGCAGCTCTTCTATGGGAATATTATTGATGCCCCTTCATCTGTAATGATAAAAAGGGATGTATTTAAAAAAGTAGGCTATTTCCGGGAAGATTTCCTGAGCGATGAGGATTATGAACTATGGTTTAGAATAGCAAAAGAATTCAATATATATTCTTTAAATGAGGAGTTAGTGGCATACAGAGTACATCTTAACAAAATGTCAAACAATCATAGTGCAACAGAGTTCTATAGGTATGCCGCGTTGTATTACGCAATAAAGGAAGCCCCTGTTGAAATTAAAGAAAGAGCGGATAAAATATTCAGCGAGCTATATAAGCAGATTGCGGTCAAACATTTCAGGCTCCAGAATTACAAAGAATTCAGAAAATATTATAAAATAGCTTCTGCATATGACTCGTGCAGTAAAAAACTGTTTTTCGTAAAATTACTATCCTATTGTCCCAGATTAAATAATTCAGTGAAACATATAACAAAAAAAATATTAAGAATTAAAAATATCTCATACAGTTAATAGAAGATAAATGATTATAGTTAAGTTAAAGGGCGGGTTGGGAAACCAGATGTTTCAATATGCAATGGGAAGGATGCTGGCCATTAAAAATAATACTAGTTTAAAGTTGGATATTAGTGAATTCGAAAATAAACAGATTCTCAGCCACGTTACATTAAGATCATATGATTTAAGCCATTTTAATATTGTTGAAGAAATTGCAACTAAAGAAGAAATATATGCAATAGCAAAAATCAGTAATAATATTATCAGTAAAATTATAAATAAAGTAAAGCCAACAAAGTACAAATGTTTTGTTGCAGAAAAGAAATATGGGTATGATTCCAGGTATTTAGACATCTCCAGAAACACATATATCGATGGTTATTGGCAAAGCACGAAATATATTGACAGCATTAGAGATATTCTGAGAAATGAGTTCACTCTTAGGGAGCCATTGTGTGGGCTGTATAAAGATATAGCAAATAAAATCACCTCAACTAATTCGGTAAGTCTGCATATCAGGCGGGGTGATTATGTATCAAATAAAGTGAATTCACAAATATATAATGTGTGTGACCCCGGATATTATTCATCTGCTATGGAATATATAAATAAAAAAGTATCTAACCCGCAATACTTTGTGTTTTCAGATGATCCTGAATGGGTGAAGGAAAATATTAAAACCAGGGATATGTTTATAGTTGATGAAAATAGCATCAATTATATCGACCTTTATTTGATGTCTTTATGTAAACATAATATTATAGCAAATAGCAGTTTCAGTTGGTGGGGAGGGTGGTTGAATTCCTTTAAGGAAAAAATAGTAATTGCACCTGAAGTGTGGTTTAAAAAGCCTTCATACAATATTAAAGATTTAATGCCTTCTTCATGGATAAAGTTATAATGTTTGCTGCTATTATGGCGATAGAATCAAAGCGAAATATTAAAATACTTTGGTAATAAATATAATTATAACATATTAAAAACAAATATAAGATCATCTACAAAGAAACGATACCAACTGCCCGTTGTCAAATTCCCCCAAACCTGCAAGTAATATTAAAGTAACCTTCAAGCATTTAACAGATATAGAAGAGAAATAGTGAAGCAATTTTCAATTATAAAAAATATAACCAGATCTGAAATGGCAAAGAATTCGGTTATATATTCATTTGGTGCGGTGTTTCTCAAGGGAATATCCTTTATCCTGATTCCACTATTCACAAAAAAGCTTATTCCGGCAGAGTATGGTCAGCTGGAGTTACTTAATACGTTTTCTTCCATTCTCTCGACAGTCCTGAGCTTTGGATTAGGGCAGGTATTGTTTATTCAGTACTATCACATGGCTGACGACCAGAAAAGCAAATTGGTTGAAGATATTGTCGAAATATATTTGTGTTTGTCTAGTCCGTTATACCTTATTGTAACTCTGGTAGTACTCCTTAGGAGTGAATCATTTTTCGGTGGGGGCCTGCCTTATTTTATAGTATGTATTGTCACCATCACAACTTATCTGTCGTTTTTCCAGTCGCTATTTTATTCAGTACTAAAGATATCTCAAAAAGCTCTGAGTGTGACAATTAATCAGGTAATAGTTGGAATTGCCACCCTGATATTCAATATGATTATGGTAGTATACCTGAACATGAAAGTTGTTGGTGTAGTCTATGCAAATCTTATTGTTATGATAATATCACTGATATTTCCATTATATAAATATATAACGAAAATTAATGCAATTAACCTCCGGTTGAAGTTAAAAAAAATCATGGAATACTTGAAGCTGGGTTTCCCGTTTGTACCCGGGGCATTGGCAGCATGGCTGATTGTTGGTATTGACAGATGGATTCTACTAAAATACTTTAATGAATACGAGGTCGGAATTTATTCTATTGCTGGAAAGTTTGCTTCAGTGTTTCAAATATTGATAATTCTTCCAATCCTAGATTCTTACATGCCATTTATATTTAAAAAATTCAGTAAGGGAGAATATGATCAGAAAATGAGGTATTTGCTGCCAATGGTAATATTATTCTCTGCGGCAGTGGGATATGTAATGTTTTTTGCCTCCAAATATGTCGTCGCCAAATCATATTATCCTGGTCTTTATTTAATACCCATGTTCACAGTAGGCTATGGTTTCTACCTGTTGTCACAGATAGCAATATATCCCATTTTATTTCAAAGAAAGACAAATCTTGCACTGTTATCCATGATTGGGTCGTCGGTTCTGAGTGTCTTATTAAACTTCTATTTTATTCCGAAATATGCTTCCAAAGGGGCTGTGTATTCTTTTGTGGCCAGTTATATATTGCTATTTATGATTAACTCTTATCTTTCGCATAAGTATAGTTTAAAAATGTTAAGTTCAAAAGCATCAGACAAAAATTGATTAATTAGTGAAAAGTAAACAATGGATTTAAAATATATAATAGTATTGCTATTAGCTTTTTCAACAGCTGCAACAATAATACTGAACAAAGAAAAGTATGGATTATATATCCTTACATTTTGCATACCTTTTGCCGCGCTGCCTTTTAAGGAAAACGGCGTTTTGATTGGCATGAATGGAATCATCATTGTCGTATACTGGATAACATTAAAATTTAAATATAATATTGTCTTAAAAGTTGGTCTTAATAATTGGCTGGGCATCTCAAAAAAACTGTTGTGGTTGTATTACCTGTTGATTATGGGATTTATTCTGGGCATTTCTCATGAAAGCTATGAGGTGTTTAATTCTCCATTACTTGAATCTTTCAATCCTCAGGAAGAAATTCTGAATTTTTCTGCATTTATAATCATTGTTATTCTCTATCTGAAAATTATGGTTAACTATGCAGGTGATTCGGAATTGCAAGATAAGCTTCTCTATATCTTCACACTTACTCCATTTCTGCACTTTATTGCATATATATTTTCTATTGTAGGTTTGGCTAACCTGCTGCCTGCTTTTATGTCTACTGTAGGCGGAAATTACTCCTATGGTACAATATACAGGTTCTGGGGGCTGCTGGGAGATTATGAACTGATAGTTGATTACGCAATGGTCTCAATTGCCTCTTCGTTAATCTTGATAATTAAGGGAAAACATAAGGTTATTTCCTTAGCGAGCATTATTGTCTCCATATTCTGCGGCTTGCTCTCAGGAACAAGATCCTTTCTTATTATAGTTCCACTGTTTATTTTAGTTTACATTATTGGTGTCCTAAAAGACACAAATACCGTAAAGAACATACTAAAAGCAACTGCAAGTTTTTCAATTCTTTTAGTTATTTTGATTTTCATACAGCAAAATTACCTCCCTACATTTACAATCTTTGAGAGATTGGAGAATACGCGGTATTTAGTGAGCAGTGGTAACTGGGCAGAGGCTTCAAACAGGCCATTCTGGGATGCAATTCCGGATATTATTAATGAATCCATGCTTTTAGGGAATGGTTCATTGGCAATTAATTTAATAAATAAGAACGAAATGGTTTCGCATAATATTATTTTAAGTAGCTACGCAAGATATGGAATTATAGGTATAATACTGACATTATATATTTTCATGATCAGCTTTAAGAAGCTATTGGCAATATTTCGAAGAATAAGCGGAAAAAACAGGAAAGTGGTATTAGTGTGGATCGCTTTGCTTGTTAGCTTATTTGCGCAGGAAATGAAAATAAGCGCTATTCGGTCGCTGGCACCCATCTTAATCTATGCGTTCATGTTTATTAACATATACTATATTATTGATCATCATCAGAATAGTGAAAATACTCAAGAATCAGAATGATTAATTCGAGAAATCTGAATATTAAACGAATAATTAAGTATCTCCTAAAAAACTTATACAGGTTAAAAGAGTATCCCGCAGAAATAATGGATGGATATCTGGATACCAGAAGGCTGGGAAATTATCCTTTAATTGAAAACTCTTATATTGAAACTGACAAGCTGGATTTAAGTAATATCGATAAGGATATTGCCGGATATCTGACGTCAATGTATTTGGGTCATAGGTATGATATCCTTGGATCGGGTTGGGTGGAAAATACTTATAGTTCCATCGCCTTAGGAATAGAGGATATTCAGTATAATATGAACATGAATATCGGGAAATTCGATAATGA
>JBLMZM010000332.1:0-9106 GCA_050258815.1 Ignavibacteriales bacterium | reverse complement strand
ATCGACCTTACAACGGGTGAAGTTGTTTACTCCGGTCCTATTGACCAGTTGTGGCCTTTTGCTCCTGACGAAATAAAGACAAAGAAGTTTACGCTGAATGAAACGATGGAATTTTATCATCCCGATGACCGTGAAAGGGTAGGCGCACAGATAAAGGACACCCTGGAAGGACGCGCTCCTGTTTTCGACTCAGAATACCGCGTGCTTTCAAAGTCAGGCGAATGGATATGGATGCACGCACGGGGCAGGATAGTCAAGCGTGATGGGGCAGGCAGACCCTTGTTCGCATCCGGAACTATGACTGACATAACAGAGCGCAAAAAGGCAGAAGAGGAGGTAAAGAAAGCCAACGATAAACTGGAAGAGCTGAATGCCACGAAGGATAAACTGTTCTCAATCCTTGCACACGACCTGAGGGGACCCTTTTCGGGTTTCATTGGCGTGACTGAAGAACTTATGAGGAGCCTGGACGCACTGACCAAAGAGGAAATCGCTACCTATGCTGCCGTCCTCCATAACACTGCAAAAAAGACACTGGAACTGCTGACTAACCTGCTGGAATGGTCCAGGCTCCAGGCGGGAAAAGTTGATTTCAGGCACGGTGAATACTATCTGTTCCTTGAGGTCGAGAATATCAGAAACCTTTTATCTTCAATGGCCAAAAACAAATCCATCGACATTATAAATGAAGTTACAGAAGATATGATTGTTTATGCAGATCTCCATGTGCTCTCAACAGTGCTCAGGAACCTGATTTCAAACTCCATAAAATTCACTCCCCAGGGCGGAAAGATATTTGTGCGTTCAGAGCTTGCAAACGGCTCCATAAAAATTACGGTTGCCGATACCGGCATTGGAATGACAGAGGAAACAATGGAGAAGGTTTTCAGGGTGGATTCGGGTTATACAACGCTGGGTACCAATGGAGAAGAGGGATCAGGACTCGGGCTGGTGCTTTGCAAGGACCTGGTTGAGAAAAGCGGCGGTACGATACTGGTTGCCAGCATCCCCGGTAAAGGCACGAATTTCATTTTTACACTTCCCGCGGCAAAGGCCTGACATCTGCAATTTTAACCGGGTCAAACGTAAAATACAGTTGTTTTTGACCCGGTTCATTTACTATCTTTCCATGGATCATTTAGAGATATCAGTTCGAAAAAATACCTGACGGTTACAAACCATTTATATATACTGCCCGGAAAGAGGGGTGCCAATGAAGGGATCTTTTGAATTGAAAAGCCGCAGAACAGGCTTTGTATTGGGATTGCTGTTTTTTGCACTTATACTACTGCTTCCCGCACCGGAACAGTTTTATTCATTTGCCGCCGCGGCACTGGATAAGGCGGCTCCCGCGGCTGACATTGCTGAGGCGGCAAGGGGCACAAAAACGGCGCTGGCGGCGCTGGTACTCATGATCTTCTGGTGGGCAACCGAAGCCGTTCCTATTCCCGTAACGGCAATCCTGCCAGGCATTATATTTCCCCTGTTTCACGTAAGCGGAGTTTCAGGAGGCAGGCTCTATGGCTTTGATGCCCGGAATATTTTCCTGAATTACGCCCATCCGGTGATCTTTCTTTTCCTGGGCGGCTTTTTACTGGCGGCAGCTCTGCACAAATGGAAGCTCGACAGGCGCATCACACTTTTTATCCTAACCCGGGGGAGTCTTGCTAATAATTCCCGGCTTGTTATACTTGGGGTCATGTCAGTCTCGGCATTCCTCTCCATGTGGATATCAAATACCGCTACTGCTGCAATGTTTCTGCCGCTGGGTCTCGGAATTCTGAGTCTGCTGGGCGTGGAGCCCGGTAATTCGAATATGGGCAAGGCTCTCATGCTGGGCATTGCATATTCCGCCTCAATTGGCGGTATCGGTACGATAATAGGCACACCCCCGAACGGGATATGCGTTTCAATACTTTCGGCCTCGGGATTTGCAAAAATAGATTTTATCGACTGGATGAAGTTCGGCGTGCCCATAGTGCTGGTCATGGTCCCGCTTACCTGGTTACTGCTGATAAGCCTTTATCCCCCGGAGATAAGATCAATCAAGGGAGGAAAAGAGCTCCTGCTAAAATATAAGGCTGAACTTGGCAAAATCTCGAAGGAGGAAAAAATCATAACCGGCGTTTTCTCTCTTGCCGTATTGTTATGGGTGACTAATCCTTTCTGGAAATACATACTTCCGGGAGCCTTTGTCGCGCGTTTGAACTGGTTCGATGAGTACGTGATCGCGCTTTTTGCGGCAATACTGCTTTTTATTATCCCCTCGGATGTGAAGTCGCACAGGTTTATTCTGGACTGGAAGGATTCGGAGCAGGTGGACTGGGGCGTGCTGCTGCTCTTCGGCGGCGGTATTGCACTTTCAGACGTCATGTTCCGGACGGGACTTGCAAATTTCATTGCTTCATCATTTATGGGGCTTGCCGGCACACCCTCCACATTTGTGCTCGTGCTCCTCATAGTTCTTATGATAGATTTCCTCACGGAAGTAACCTCCAATACAGCCGTGACCTCGATGATGATACCTATCGTGATATCCATTGCCAGAAGTACCGGCAATGACGTAATGGCCGTATCAATAGGCGCAGCAGTTGCTGCTTCACTGGCCTTCATGCTTCCCGTGGCAACTCCGCCAAATGCAATTGTATACGGGTCGGGTTATATAAAAATTAAAGATATGATTAAAGCAGGGTTCCTCCTGGATATAACGGGGTGGATTGTTGTAGTATCGATCCTTTATGTTTTTGCATACCTTTTATTTGGGGTAATAAGATTCTGAGGTGGATCTTTTGTGATGAACGGCAGAGGATTGTGATAGACGGCGGTAAAAACGGGGCTTCATAAACGTCAAAATAGTTAAAACAGGGAATATTTTCTCATTAATTTTAACTGATATTAACTTTTATGAGGCACGGGTGAAAAAAATACATTATCTGACTCTTGCTCTGCTTTCATTATCCATGATTGCGGCCGAACTTACCTGGACCCGCATCTTTTCGGCGGAGTTCTTTTACACATTTGCTTTCCTTATACTATCACTTGCAATACTGGGTTTGGGGCTTGGGGGATTAACCCTGAGGCTTTTCCCAAAATTAAATGAAAAGGACAACCTTGGCCTGCTGCTTTCACTTACGGCGCTTATGTCGCTTGCGGGTCCTCCCCTTGTATTTCTGCTGAAGCTTGATTTCTCGAAACTCTTCAGCAGCTGGGCCATGACGGGCAAATTTGCGGCAACAGTTGTACTTCTCAGCTCTTCATTCTTTATTGGTGGAATTGCCCTTTCAAAGCTGTTCAGGAACAATCACACCGAGATGCCCAAGCTTTATATGTTCGACCTGACGGGTGCCGCGGCCGGTGTGGTACTGACAATTACCCTGATGAACTGGTATGGTACTCCAGTTGCAACATTTTTGATTTCTGCGCCGCTCATAATATGTGCATACGTGCTCAGCAAAAAATGGCTGAAGGTAATTCCTACAGTGCTGGCACTGGCAATGGTTGTGCTGTGCATTTATTCGGAGGGGCTGCTTGAAAATCCGGGCACGGATAAATTCAAGGCACCCGTATTCTACAAGCACTGGGATGCCATGTCAAAGATAAAAGCATTCAGCTATGACCCGGAAACCATAGGCATGAACATTGACAATGCCGCGCACACATTTACCGCCAGGTTCGACGGCAACTGGGACCGCCCCGATTCAATGAAATTCCAGTTCCCGATTGACGTCACTTACCTGATCAACCAATTCGGCCGGTGCCGTTTCCTTTCACTAGGGGCAGGCGGGGGGAGGGACGTATTGCACGCACTTCAGGCCGGTGCTGCCGAGATACACGCTGTTGAGGTCAACCCGCAGCTAAACTACCTGATGCTTGAAGGCGGACTCAGCAGGTATTCAGGCTATATATACAGGGATCCCCGCGTAAGGGTTGTTACTGAGGATGCAAGGACGTATGTGCGGCGCTTCAATAATAAGTTCGACGTGATTTATTCACTAAGTTCGAATACCTTCGCGGCGCTGACCTCGGGTGCCTTTGCGCTGGCTGAAAATTATCTGTTTACAACTGATGCCTTCAAAGATTACTGGTCTGCACTTTCAGAAAATGGCTATATGATGCTGGATCATCAGTTCTACGTGCCGCGCCTGACGGGTGAGCTGATGGATGCCCTCAGGGAGATGCACGTCAAAGATCCTGAAAAGCATTTTGCCGTATATGACGTGCCCAGGATGAACAGGATGATGATGCTTATTTCCAAACAGCCGCTGAGCGATGAGGTAATAAATAAAGCGTTCGGATATGCCTCGCCCAAACAGGATAATTTCAGGGTCGTAATGCATCCAGCTGCCGATTCCCTGAAGGGCAATATGATCGATCTTATTGTTACAAAAGGCTGGCAGGCTGCGGCTTCAAAAGCCAGCACCGACATATCGCCGTGCACGGATAACCGTCCCTTTACGGCGCAGCTGGGATTATGGAAAAACTTTTCATTAAGCAAGCTGGATAAGCTGACGCCATATGATTTCAGGGGATTCCCGCTGTCAAAAATGATTATTGTATTAATAATTGCAATAGTTCTGTTCATTATAATTCCGTTGAACTGCCTGCCATACTTAACAAAAGGTCCCAGGCTCAGGCTGTTCCCATGGCTATACTTTTTCTGTATAGGGATGGGATTTATGATAATTGAGGTAATACTGATGCAGCAGTATACCATGTATATCGGTCCTTCATCCTATAGTGTTGTAACAATACTGCTGACGCTGCTCTTAATGTCAGGCATCGGCAGCCGTTTTGCTGAACGCATACCGGCCGGGGCGGCCTTTGCGGCAATAATATTGTGGATAGCACTCGACATAGTTGTATTCAGCCGGCTGTTCTATGTCCTTGGCGGCCTGACGATGTTTCCCCGCATCCTGGTCGCATCCGCACTGATTGCCCCGCTGGGATTTTTCATGGGCATACCTTTTCCCAAAGGGAGCCTGCTTGTAAAGGAGCTTGTGGACTGGGGTTTTGCCGTAAACGGCGCGGCTTCGGTGCTGGGATCTGCGTTTATTATATTGGTTGCAATATCCTATGGGTTCGGAGCGGCATTGTCTATAGCAGCCGTGCTTTACCTTGCTGCATATCTGCTCATCTCAAAGAAAGGAGCCTGGGAAGCCTGAAAGAGGTATTGATGCCCTGAGGGTTCTCTACTGAACCCTCAGGGTCACATATTCTGTTTATGCTGCTAATTATAATTGATATCCGGCCTTGAGAGAAAGTGAGAACTGGTTTTCACCTCCTACTTTTACTTTTGCAGCAGAGTTTAGGTATTCCAATTCCGTTCCCATCAGCAGGTATCCGATTTCCGGAGTTACTGCAAGGCGGCTTCCGGGTATTTTAAGCAGTGCGCCAATTGAGGCATTTAATGCCGCTTCATAGGTATACTTTGGCTGCGCATACGGGAGAGTAAGATTCAGCCTGGCCAGACTTATGCCTCCCTGAACAAATAAGGGGGCCAGTGCTTCCAGGGGGTGATACCTGTATGACGAGCCGGCTATCAGGGTTTCAAATGAACTTTCGAGGTAATAGCCGCCGAGGTTCTTAAAACCAATAGCAAACGGTATGGATGTGAAGCCGAATGAAGCAACAAGCGCGTTTGCGTTATCCATATAGAATGCCGCCTCGATATTGTATGACATCCCGTCTCTTGATTTATCGGTATACCCTGGGGGTATCAGCTGCCCGGACCTTAGATTATACGCAGCTCCTGCAGAAAGAATAATGTTTTTGAGTGGGGCTGCCTGTACTGCCGATGCATTATTTCGGCCCAAATTCCATTCAAATGTAAACTGGAAAGTTTCGTATGGCATATCCGGGAAAAAATAATAGTCCGGTTGTCTTTTATGCCACCAGCCCGAGTAGCCGGCTGTCAGGCTGAAGTCATTATATCCCAATCCAATCTCCGCGCCATGTGAATAGTGTTCGACGTAAAATGCTGCATCGGGTCCCGGGGAGTGTGTGCCCACATAATAGTTCTGCAGAAAAGAGAATCCACGGCCCAGGTCCAGAGGTTTCCAGGAAAATTCCACTCCGGTATTAACTGCCGCATCTTCGGGAAAGAACTTCCAGCCCGAAAAAAGTGAGCTGAAGGAGGATTTTGCCTCAGTTTCATTCCCGCTGATCCTTCTTTTTGCACCCAGCTCAAGTCCAAGCGTAAGGTAATCATTATCCACGGCCTTACCATAGATTCCCAGGTTCATTATTGCCGGTGTTTCTACGCTATTGTCAATTTTCATTCCGTATATTTGTATTTCAGGTCCTGCTTCAGTTGTGCCTCCCAGGTTCATGAGTGAAAATCCCAGGTTAAGGCGCTGATCCAGTATGGCAGGATGATAATTCAGACCCAGGCTCAGCATTACCATGTTAAAAGAATATCCTATGTGTGATTGAGCGAATCTGAGAGCGGCTCCGGCAGAAAAACTCTCCGAAAAATTTCTTGCAATGCCGGCCGAAAGGCCATATTCATAAGCAGAATAGGATCTAGAAGGGTCTCCATCAGGGCTTTCAACGGTAGTATAGTGTATTTCACCATAACTTTTTCTGAGATACTGCAGAGCGACTGTGCCAATGCCGGGCAGGCTTGTCATGGCTGTATAGTTATAAGTTGGTATAGAAACGAACGCCGTGTAAGGTTCAACAAAATATGAAATGCGCGTCCTGTTCTGAAAACTGAAGCCGGCGGGGTTATACGTAAAAGCATCACCGCCGTTCATGAGTGCAACACCCTGTTCGCCCATGGCAAAGCTGCGGACAGTTCCCGGATTATTGACAAGATTCAGGGCATACTGTGCATGCAGGGATATTGATAAGCAAAAGAACATTAACAGGAAGTATCTAAGATGAGATGTCATGTTATTACCATAATAATTGATTAATACCGCACGAAAAATAGGTATATTCCCCGGGTGGTGCAAGCATGGTAATGAAAGAAAGGTGCAGTACTGAAACATAGTATTAGATATTTTGCTGAAAAGTTTTAAATTTGTTGGAAGAATTTTAATTTAAGATATGATGTACAGAAAAAACAACCTATTTATACTGCCGGGTATGAAAGTCTCGGATATCATCCTGAGCAACCCCTATTTAATGCTGATGCTGGAGCATTTCGGCATCGACCTGGTAGTGCATGAGAAAACAGTTGAGCAGGTATGCAGTGAATGTAATACGGGCACGGAGCTGTTCCTTACCTTTGCCAACCTTTTTAACGGCTACAGTCCCACTGCAGGTGCCGAATATTCCTATTATGACCTCCGGACGATAATAAATTACCTGAAGCGCAGTCATCAGTACTATCTGGAGGAGAAGTATCCGCAGATCCGCAGCCTGATAAGGGAAATGTTTGAGGCAAATGACATAACAGAAATACAGATGGTTGAGCGCTTCTTCAATGAGTACTTTAATGAGGTCAGGGACCACCTGGAATACGAAAACAGGGTGGTTTTTCCGTACGTCATAGGTCTGTTCCAGCAGCTGGAACAACAGAACAGTGACGGCCCGTCGGGCACTTATTCTGCGGCTGAGTATAAGGAACACCATAATAATATAGAAGAAAAGCTTACCGACCTGAAAAATCTGCTCATAAAGTACCTTCCGCAGAAAAATGATCAGAAGATCAGGCGCAGGCTGCTGTTTGGCCTTTTTGAGCTGGAGTATGACCTTAATATACATTCGCAGATTGAGGATTCAATATTAATTCCCCTTGTGGAGCAACTGGAACAGCACCTTACGCAAAGAAAGATGAAAAGCAGCCATTGAAAAACAGCATCATTAACATAGTAATTGCCGAGCCGTCCTTTATTATTTCGGAGGGGCTGGCCGGTATTTTAAGCGTTGCGGGCGATCAACAGTTCCATATAATTAAGGCTGAAGATCTATGCGACATAGTACGGATACATCCGCAGACAGAAATTGATGTTATACTTATAAATCCGTCCCTCGTACAGAACCAGCAGAAACTATTTAACAGCCTTAAAAGGGACCTGCCGGATACACAGTGGGCAGGGCTCGTTTACGCATTTTTTGACCAGCACCTGATGGCTTCCTTCGACGGGGTAATTATGATAAATGACACTCCGGGACAAATAGTAGGTTCAATACAGAAACTGCTTAAGACACATCTTCAGCCGGAACAGAATCATCAGACTGAAGCCTTGAGCGAGAGGGAAATTGAGGTTCTGAAGCTCCTTGTTGAGGGCAACTCAAACAAGGAAATTGCCGATAAGCTCTTCATCAGCACTCACACGGTTATAACGCACAGGAAGAACATTTCACAGAAAACGGGCATTAAATCCGTTTCCGGCCTCACAATCTATGCGGTGGTAAACAATATCATAACCCTGGATAATTTCAGCTAGGAAACCGTCCGGGTCACTATATTTAGGGATAGTATCCTCTTATAATCATCACTTCTGGCGATTGAAGTGCTCTGGTCAAAAAGATAATTTAGTGTATGACAAACGTAAGATTAATGCACCTGAATTATTAACTGCCGGAAACGATTATGAGGAAAACGTTACTATCAGTTCTTGTTATTTTCATTTTGACATCTTTATCCAAAATACAGGCCCAGAGTGATGAATACAGCGAAGAAAGGCCAATTGCCTTTAAGGCGTCCTATACAGGTGACGTTGTAAACAGCTATCCGGGTGGAATTAAAAGGGGTTCGGGGTACCTGGGAATGATAAATCTTGGAATTTCACTCGATACCAGGAATGCCGGGCTATGGACGGGCGGTGAATTTTTTCTAAATGCCGCAAATACACACGGCAGCAGGCCTTCGGGCGACCTGATCGGGGATTATCAGGGGGTTTCGAACATTGAAGCCGGCAATCTTACATTCCTGCATGAATTATGGTATAAACAGACCCTTGGAAATTTTTCATTATTAGCGGGCCTGCAGGATCTGGCTACCGGGTTTGCATCGAGCGATTACGGTGCACTGTTTCTTAACGGATCCTTCGGAGTGCATTCAACAATAGCTCATAACGTGCCTGCCCCGGTTTTTCCGCTTACCGCATTGGGGCTGCAGCTTCAGTGGAGGTTTTCGGATGCTTTTACAGCCAAA
>JBLMZM010000331.1:0-5292 GCA_050258815.1 Ignavibacteriales bacterium | reverse complement strand
GAAAAATTAACTACCGGCAGTTTTACAAGAGCATAATATTTCTTTACCATTCCAAGCACAGCAATGCTGACTGAATCATTTTCAGGAAAATATCCGTCTTTTTCAATTATGACTTTATGAGTGCCTGGTTTTAAGATGATCTCATTCAACTTTGAATTATCCAGCGGAATATTGTCTATAGTCACCCTTGCGTCCGAAGGGTAAGTTGTAAGATCAAGCGTTCCTGTTTTCCGGGAGAGCCTGAACTCGAAGGTATTTATACTTATATCTGTTACTTCTATTTCTGTTTCCAGCTTGACGCAGTCTTCTTTTAAGAGCTGAATTTTGTGTATGCCGGTAGAAGTCTTAAAATCAGAACCCGCCTTGCCGATAAACTTTCCATCAAGATAAATATCGGCGCTGTCAGGAGTGCTGATTATTCTGACTATTTTATCGTTACCGGAAAAATCCTGTGAAAAGGCATTTTGAGTGCCTGTGAAGAAGCAAATAAAAATGAATAGCGGCAGATATTTTCTTAGGTGCATAACATTAATTGAATTATGGCATAAAAATATTCGTTACCTCCGGTACGTAAAAATAACCGGCCTGCCTAAATTAATAAACTTAAACCACAAGATCCAATTATTTTGGTGCCAAACAAACAAGCCTCCAATGTGTTTTTTTTTGCAATTCCACTGCGTGTGACATTTATTGCGGATACCTGTTAAATATGCCCTGGTATCGTAAAGTAAAATGTTGAGCCCTTCCCTTCTTCAGATTCAACCCAGATGCGCCCATTATGACGTTCAATAATTTTTTTGCAAATCGCCAGGCCGACTCCCGAGCCCGCATATCTTTCACGTTCATTAAGCCTCTGAAAAATCAAGAATATGCGCTCTGAAAACTGAGGGTCAATTCCAATGCCGTTATCACTTACGGAAAACAGCCATTCATTTATCCTGTTCTGCGCTGAAACCTTAATGACAGATTTCCTCTCGTTTTTGAACTTAATGGCGTATTCAATCAGGTTTTGGAATAACTGCCTCATCTGTACCGGGTCCGCACTAAGAGTCGGCATCGGATCGACATCGATCTCCGTCTTATTTTCATTTATCTGCATACTCAGATCATGGAGTACATCGGCAACTAATTTATTAAAGTCAATTGTCTCAAAAGGTCTGGCCTGTGAGGTGAGCCTTGCATATTTCAGAAGATCCCTTAACAGCAGAGTCATACGGTTTGTACCCTCTGTAATAAATGAGGCAAATTCTTGCGACTGGGGGTTAAGTTCACCTTTATTCTTGTCCAGGAGTAATTTTGTAAATTGGCTTACCGTACGAAGTGGTTCCTGGAGGTCGTGGCTGACGATCTGTGCAAACTGTTCAAGCTCTCTGTTGGAGCGTTCAAGCTCCGTCATCATTGCATTTATTTTCTCTTCGGCATTTTTACTTTCCGTTATATCCCTGTAAGTTACAATAATTCCTTCATCAAGCTTATTTATCCTGGTATGAAAGATCCCTTTGATTGTCTGGTATTTATTTGCGAACTCCATATAAACACCCTCTTTCATTACAGGGTTGCCGGTCTCGCAAACATTTACATATTCATTGAACATGTTACTGTCCCTGAAATTCGGGAAAACGTCTAAGAGTCTCTTGCCAATGGTATCTTCCCTGCGCAAGTTATTAGCCTTTTCCGCCTCTTTATTTACATAAAGATAAATAAAGTCAATTATCTTATTAGATTCATCCCGCTCGGCTGATAAGATTACAAACGGGTCAAGCATATTTTCAACGGCAAGATGGATAAGCTCAGTCTGATGTTTCAGATCGTAGAGCTTCTGTGCGGTAAAATCAACAATAATGCAGTGGACAGACTCAATTTGATTTCTTTCATTTAGAAAGGGAATGCTCTCCAGAATAACGTAGAGGTCCTCTCCTTTTTCGTTTCTCAGCTGAAAAGTATGGTCCTGTCTTTTTTTTGTTTTTTGTACCCTTTTAATGTACGAATCAAAGGAATTGCGGTATTTCTGGTGGACATAGTCCCTGAAAGGTTTGCCTATTAAGTCCTTTGATTTTCTTTTTAGAATTTTAGATGCTGTAGGGTTAGTCTGCTGAATTATAAACTCTGCATCAAATACAATAATGCCTACCAGGGATGAATGCTGCAGTTCAGCATATTTCAATTCAGCTTCGTCTGCTTTTCTCTGGTTTTCCATATAATCCGTATAACTGAAGTTATTTTCATTTCGTGACATTGGCTATCCAATTTTGCCTGAAGACTAAAGAAATTAAATTGATCAACAGGGAACCTTCCATAGTTCCCTTTTACACAGAAATAATATGCTTTTATTTATTAAAAATCAATTCCCCGGCATTCGCTTCTTCCAATTTTCTCTAAGATTATCTTCCGAAATTCACTGATTATGGATTGCTGGTCTCTGGACAATGGTATTTCTGATTGGGGTTGCGGTAGTTTACTTTATTTAAAGTAAACAGCTTGTAAGGATTTTTTCTGATGACGCGGGAGTTGTCTCAATTGGCGGGGAATGGCTGAGGATAATTTCGTATTCATATTTTGTATATGGATGTTTGATATATTTAATATGGGCATCTGGGGTGCATTGTCCACCTTTAACAATGCCAAATCTGCATTGGCGAATATTCTTTCAATAACATCAGCATATCTTTCAATAGACATGTCATTACAGTTCACTCCTTTAGTTTCGAATAAGATGACGTCGTCTTTTAATGTGTTTTCTATTGCTGCGGGATCGATCTTCCAGTTATCCGGGGAGATGCCCAGCTCATGGAAAACAATTAGCTGGTTTGCCAAGCTGTCCTCAATTCCTATTTTTGTCCAGGCTTCCTTCTTATCGGCATATGATGCTGAAAGTAGGTCATTCGCCCTTACGAAAACTCCCAGAAATACTCCTATGATACAGGCAAATCCGAAACTTCCAATTCTTAAGGCCATCAATCTTGATTGCCGCTGTATCCGTTCAATTACTTCTGTGGCCTGTGAGACAGATTTACTTTCCGTAAGGCCGAAAAAGGCAGCCAGAAGTGCAGTTAAGCCTGCCACAACACTTCCTATAACCGGAGAAATTGACAGGCCAAGTAGTAAGCCAACTAAAAGGCCAATGCCTGCTCCGGAGTAAATGTAGGAAAGCGTTGCAAATCCCGTATTGTCTTTATTCCCCATTATTTCCTCTTTATATAGTGAATGATACTTAACTTACTAATTAAGATACCTGCCGTAATGAGTTAAATATTATTGAGAACTCTTTATTGCAATTATAATTCCCCCAATAAAAAGCACGAAGTAAAAGCTTTCCCCTGTCTTTTAGTTTAGATTGAAAAACTAATTCTCATCGATTTTATTGTTAAAAAGGAAATATGGAATGACTTGATTATTCCATTTTGTGCCATATAATCTTTTAGCCTGATCTACTGCCAGATTTATGAAACTGTCCCATTGCGCCGGATAAATTGTCTGACACCCCAAACTTGAGGTGCATTTATAGCTGCCACGATGTATATTAATTCCAAAATAACCGGAGTCTAGATAATCCGGGTTTCCGTCTCTAATGACATTAACGGGACCCCTCCTCTGGCACAACGCCAAATACTTGCCATTATGCAGGTCAAACTTGTGGACGTACCATGCCCCCGGGCATAGCACAGCCATTCCTTTTTGCTGGCCTTTCCCGCTTCCTTTGCAGTAAACTGATGGATCAGTATTTCCGTTATAAGCGGACATTACGTATGGAGAATAAATAAACAGTGCATCGTCGTAAATTCCTCTGTCATTCTTATTTGGAACGCCCATTGAATTAAGATAGTAGCCTCTGATGCCGACAATAATTAATGGATAACTGTTCCTGTCCCAGTTGAAGGGTTGGAGACGCTGATCTAATTCCTGACTGGACAAACGGGGTTTTGCTGGCGGGACCATTACCTGTAACATTTTCCCTCCTTTGAATATTAGTGCCTAACAATTTGTGACTTTTATATCCTTACAAATGAACAGAAGTCATGCATATATTTATTATTTAAAGACCAGGGCACCAATTAAAAGCCCAAGCACAGTGCCGCCTGCACCGAATCCTATATATTTCCAGATATTGGCCATATGTATCTTATTGATTTGTGAACTTATATCGCCTAATTCTGTGACCGCGTCACTGAGGTCCTTATTTGCAGCTTTCAGCGTGGCATGTGATTTATTCAGCAGGACAATCGATGGTTCCAGGTCACGTTTTGATACCGTATCGAGTGCCACCGAAATCCTGTTTAAGCCTTGTGATACGCTGTCTATTGTTTTTCCAATTTCCTGGTACTTGGAGATAATTTGTGAAGATAATAAATCTCTTTCCCTGTAGACAAGGGCAAGTTCACTTGAAATATCCAGGTACTTTTTAAATCCTATAGCAATTTGTTCATTTGGCCCGGTATTTTTTATTGTAACATGGTTGCCGGGATTGAGTAAATAAACTTTATTATAGGAGCCATTATACAGGTTATCGGTAAAAGTAATTTCTCCTAACGATCTGGTTTCTATCTCCTGTGGTAAGGCAAGAGAATTGATGGCCGATATAAACACAAAAGACAAAAAGAGTTTATAAAGGTTTTTCATCTTATTACTCCAAGTGGTTTATAGTCAGGTCTTCTTACTTCTTTTGAATTATCTGGAATCTTCTCTAATATTTCAGCGAGTTTTTTATCTAACAGCTTTCTTTTCTCAACCAATTCATCCACAGCTTTCTTTACATTCGTAAACTCATTGATCAGTTTCCGGTTCATATTTTTCAATGCAATTGCCGAACTGTCTACTTTTGCTTTAGCATCTTCAATAGAACCTTTAGCTTTATCAATATTATTTATCGTAATCTTAATACTGTCCTGAATGTGAGATAAGCCGGTTTTAACCGCGTCAATTTGTCTGCTGATTTCCCTTAGATTAGAGTTTCCCCAGTAAGTTAACACAGCCCCCAAACTGATTATAAAAATTATTACGCCGATAATAGTTTTACTCATAATTCCCCTCCTCCAATTATGCCGCTTTAGGTTAAAATAATTATTGGTATATCATGTTAGACAATTGTAATACTCTTATGCCTTTAGCATTTCTCTCAATTTGTTAGCGGACCCTCTCTTTCTTTATGTGGCTTCCAGGCTAATGGCTCTCTTTGCCGGTGGTACAGGTACTGCCCAGGATATTCCTGAGGGCGTATTATGATGGGAGTATTTAACTGATATTAGAGGTATGATTAGCAGAATTATTTGTAGTTAAAAAGCTAATTCATTGTAT
>JBLMZM010000330.1:0-2715 GCA_050258815.1 Ignavibacteriales bacterium | reverse complement strand
TGGCCCAAAGAGACAACAATGCTGTTTTCCGAAAACCTTTTTATGAGCTTTAATGCCCCGGGTATCTCGGGTGCAACGGTAATTGATTTAATTACGTCACTATATTCCAGAAGTGATGATGTTTCACTTTCCGAGGGATTCCTTATATATTCCGGCAGATGGCAGCCATGTTTCTTCCTTGCAAAATATGGTCCTTCCAGGTGGGCTCCGAGTGGCTTTGCGCCGTCACCCATAGCATCTTTATTTGATCTTAATATCTGAAATACATTCTGAAGGTTTTCAAGTGAATCGCTTGCCGTGGTGGCGAGGAAGTATGCCGTACCGCCCTGAGCGTGAAAGCGTCCCACAGTCGCTATTGCCTCAGGAGTTCCATCCATTACGTCCGATCCATATCCCCCATGACAATGCAGGTCAATAAAGCCTGGCAGCACATAGCAATCCTTAACATCAAGAACTTCATCGAAATCAGTTAAATTACTCTCTTTTTCAATAGCTTCAATTTTATCGTCATTTATAATCAGATTTGTATTTTCCAAAATGGAATCCCTGGTAACAAGATTTCCATTAGCCACTAACCATTTCATTTATAATCCATTTTAATTCATCCGTAAATTTAGCATTAGTCCCAAACAAAATCTAAACCTTTGTTTTTTTTGGCAACTTATGGAATGGTTAAATTCCCATATTCGCCAAAACAGTTGCAATATAATTAACTGTTTCAACCAGCTTGGGGTGAGTTACTTCAAAATCCTTTACCGAATCCGAGAGCGTGTCAATTTCCGATTTTAACGTGGTCGGGTCTTTCTCCCCCTGCATTGCTTCATCGGCCGAGCGCTCGAGGGAGCCGGCAATATATTCCGCGTGTTCTGTATGAGTCCTCGACAGCTCCGTTATTTGCGGATTCAATTGTGAGAGCAGGGAAAGGAGTTCAGCCTTATTTTCTTCGCTCAGCGAATTGTTAGTTCTGATCTTCTCTTCAATTTTGGCAATTGTATCCTGTATCATTTCTTCACCCCTGGTCTAAGTTGCAAATTATTTTATATTAAGAATAATTCTCTTCCGGAATCATCCGTGCAATAATAAATTACGCATACTGGAAAGATAAATCAATTTATTTGCTCCCCTTTTCAATTGGGGCTCTTTTTGGAAAATTAAGAGATACCTAAAAAATAATTTGAATTTAACTTCATTAAAGAATATAATTTACTGGAAACAAATTGCGGCTTTCACCCTTGAAGAACAGAAAATAATAATGATTCCTAATGGAAAAACACAATACCTTGAAAAAGAGTAAATGAACAGGAGTCACATAACTTAGTGTCCCTCATGGCGAACCTCTTCTGAATTTATAATACTTACCGTGTAATTATTAATAATTTTGGGAGGTGAGATATGAAAAAGTATTTATCGTTCTTTCTTCTTGTCATTTCATTATTGTTGCTATGTCAATCCCATTCTTTCGGCCAGCCTTTAGTAGATAAGTTTTTAAAAGGAGTCTACCATATTAATAATGGGAAAGACTCTATTCAGTATCGCCTGTTCGTGCCAAAGTATTCGGGAGACTCCATTAAGTATCCCCTGGTAATGCCCCTTCACGGAGGGGATGCTACAGGATTGGATAACTGGTACCATATTACATTTCGATACGTATTGACATGGGCGGAGGACTCAGCTCAGAAAAATAATCCTGCATTCGTATTTGCACCGCAGGTCCCTATCGACAATAACTTTAAACCTTATTGCATGGGCACTTTCTTCCCGGGAATTAATGCAATACTTGATTCACTGATAGCCATTTACCCCATCGATACCACAAGACTATATCTCACCGGCTATTCCCTGGGTGCCGTCGAAAACTGGGCTCTGATATATGTGGCCAGCCGTAATCGTTTTGCCGCTGCAATCCCAATGGCCGGGGTATGGGATTTTGATTTTCCACCTGATCCTACTCAAACACCCTTCTGGAATTTCCATGGACAGAATGATTTATCGACCCCTGTAACAGAAAGCAGGAATTTGATTAAGACCATAGAAGACAAAGGTATAAAAGTTGCGCACATTTATTCTACAATCGGGAATGCCGGCCTGACGAACTCCCAACTTGATTCACTCTGGGCTGCGGGAGTAAACCACATCTACACGGAATATAAGAATGCAGAACACCAGATTGCTAACTCAACCAGCGATATTCCTATAGTTCACCGCTGGCTTTTTGCACAGAAAAAAGGAACCTTCCCGGTAGGGATTAAACCGGAGCGGCCTGCAATTCCAAATTCAAACAAATTGTACGACTGTTACCCGAATCCATTTAACCCGGTGACTAATATTGAATTTAAGATTGCAAATTCCGGATTGGTATCTCTGAAGATTTTTGATGTCCTGGGAAGAGAGATCGCAACTTTATTGAATGAAGAAAAGCCCGCGGGAAATTACAAGATTCAATTTAATGGACGTAATCTTGCCAGCGGAGTATATTTCTATCAGCTTAAATCCGGGGATTTTATATCAACAAAGCAGCTTATTTTATTAAAATAATATAATTCCCATCCCAAATTAGAAAACGCAATCAATAAGGCCTTGCGAATCATAAACAAGGCCTTATATTATCGGGGCACTGCTAATTTTGAGCGTCAAAATAAGAGTATTGGAATAAGGACCAGAGATTGTGAGTATTTGGACTTGCGCAGTCACTAAGCTCTGGAAGGGCGTCCTCCA
>JBLMZM010000329.1:0-6027 GCA_050258815.1 Ignavibacteriales bacterium | reverse complement strand
GTTCATCAGAAACTGGAAAACCTGTCAGAAATATTCTCTCATCTGCAACACCATAGGCTTTAAGCCTCTGAGCGGCCTTGGCGCATGGGGCGAAATATTCAATGCGGCTGTCGAAAGGATTTTTTGAAACCCATACCCTGTTCAGATCCGCATCGCAAATTATGCAGTATATTTTATCATACCCATTTATGTCCGCCGCAATAGCAGGGGCATAGAAGGACGTAAGAAGAGGGAGGTGTTTCTGCCTGATTTTTTCGAACATACCGGAGCAGAGTCCTTTTCTAATTACTGAAATAAGCATCGAAACCTGCAATGTCCCCCGCGAAAGATCTCGCATGGGATAAAAAGAAGGTATATGAAGAAAAGAATCAAGTATCCCGAAAATTGGTTTCCCGATGACAGGAATGCTTCTTGCACGCGAGAACAATTCATATGTGCCGAGCATTCTCCTCCAGAGTTTTCTCTCCGATGGCGCCGAGAGGTCGGTTGCGCCTACCGTAATAATTCCGTTTTCGGCAATATCCTTAAAAGGGTATACCGCCCTTTGGTGGCCGTAGCCCATATCGGCAGAAACCACCCACGCTTTTACCTTAGAATCCAGCATCGCCCTTAATTATTTATTTATCCTAAAATACATAAAAATTAACAAAATATTTTCCCCCGGTTTGATTAAAAGGGGAAATCGTTTTCTTCTTTTTTAATTCAGCTAAAATTTAACCTTGAAATTCCGGCCAAACATCAAAATCTTTATAGTAAGAAAGATTTTGGAGGAATTAATGAGAAAAGACATGAAACTCGACAGCGCACAGATGGCATCCAAAATTGAAGCGGATAAATTCCTGCTTTACCTGGGTGTGGAATCGGAACTTGACAGCTTTATGCACAGACTAATTGAACTGGGCGACCTGAAAAGAGGGGAAGATTATATAATCTATGAAGACCCCGTTGAAGGCAGAACTATAAAGGAATATTTTATAGGGTATAACGCCGTTGAATTCCTTCTCAGGCTCATTAAGGGCGAGGCTGGAATTACAAATGTGGAGCTCTACAGAGAAATCCATGCAAATCCGCGGACTGTAGACAAAATCCTGGATTACTTTAACAATCTTAAGAGAAAATACCCCGAACTGAAAGAAGGCTATATCCCCTCTGCCGGCCAGGAGGACAGGATCCATGAGCTCAAGAGCCAGGCCGTTAAAGAGTTAAGACATATTATCGATATGGAGCAGGGCTGATAGACAGGTTGATTTCAAACTTTTAAGAAATAAAATAATGGACAGCCCCGCATGAAAACGGGGCTGTCCATTATTTATTTGTCTTTCTAGAACGTTACTCTGTTTTTCAGGTTGTCGATCATGTCTCTTGAAAGGCCGGGAACATTGTTTAGATCGTTCCAGCTTCTGTAAGGACGATGACTTACGATATCCTGAGCTTTATCCCTTCCTACATTGGGAATGCTTGCTAACTCATCAACACTGCAGTTGTTGATATTGATCATGTTCTGAGAACCTTTTCCTGGTGTTGCCATAGTTTTATCCTCTTTTTTGTTAAACAAATAAAGTTAACGTTTAGAACTACTTTGCTTCTGCTTAGGCAGAAAGCAATCTTGCGGATGTTTAAGGTATCCGCCGGCCTTTACTAAAACAAACCTTCTGAATTTTGACCTTCCTCCTTTCATTAAATCCCAAGCTAATTCACTATTTGCCTTTAGAAAAAGAAATACACCATTAATCTTAAAAATGCAAGAGGCAAAATTATTGGAAATCATAGATGTTAAAAATCAAAAAATAGTATTTCAATTAGCTGAATTATGACATTTTAAATTGATATAAATATCCGCATAACTGGCTTAAAAATAAAGGATTGCAAGTACAATTCCTCTCTGTAAAATCGCTCTGAAGACTGAGACATAATACGAAATTTTGAGGTGCAAAAATTTTTCCCGAAATATCGGACACTTTTATGCTCCGATAATAAAAAATATTACAAAAAATTCTTTGCCTGTCAGTAGCTATACTGATTCTTTTTATCAGTTTTTAATTTATATTTGACCGTCCAATAAAAGGAGACAAACAGCCGGATTGCCTGCCTCATATTTCGGGGAAGTCTGAAAATTTGTTTTTTATTCAGTTCAAAAGAAAATTCTGGTAATATAAAATATTGTTTAGTATTCAGGATCGAGGGGAAAGCAGATGGACAAAAAGCAACTTAAGAAGGCTCTAAAGGAAGTGCTTAACGAAGATTTTGTTTTTTCAGAGGAATATCAGGACAAGTATTATCTCTCAAGGGAAATTCTGGAAAAGCTTCCGTCTCTTAATGAGAAACAGGTTTATGGTGCAATAGATTTTGCCAACGGGGTAGTCAGTTCCCCCAGGAAAACTGGACGCTTTATTGATGCTTTTATTTCTTTTATTCAGGAATAAGTATGCTTATAGCTGCGTCTGCCGTTAACAGCGCCCTGCTGGATGAATTAAAGGAATACTTCAGTGTATTTAAGGACTTTAACAATCCTGTCTATTCATCCATATTGGTGGCGCTGATTATATTAACGGTCCTGTATATTACTATGCGCAGCATAGTTTTCCCCCAAAGGGTAAAACATTCGCTGGAGAAGAAAAACCTCAGTCTGCAGAACACGCGCTTGATGGCACTCTTTGCCGACCTGGATCCCGATCCCGTTATAAGAGTTGATGCAATGGGGAAAATTATTTTTCTTAATCCTGCTGCATGTGCAAACGGGTTTGAGGATTTCATGGGGAAGTTTGTAACGGAAGTTTTTCCCGCCCTTGCAATCGGCTGGGGCGATTTTATTTCTCAGAACGGCGTTATTTCGCTTTATGATTGTTTTAAGGACAAACACTATGCAATTCATGTAAATGGCATAAATAACCTGAACATCGCGCAGGTTTACATGCATAATGTTACTGAACTGAAACTAAACCAGGAAGCACTCGAAAAATCGGAACGTGAACTGAGAAATTTTTCCAGGTATCTGCAGGTGAAAATTGAAGAGGAGCGGCAGAGAATTTCAAGGGAACTGCACGACGGCATCGGACAAAACCTTATTATCCTGAAGATGAACCTTCAAAAAAGCATTGCGGAACTTACAGGTAAGGAGGATTCTCCTGCATACCTCAGCAATGCACGCATTATTGAACAGGCCATTACAGACCTCAAAAGTATGGCCTATATGCTTAAGCCCCGCGTACTTGAAGAAATCGGGCTCGTACCGGCCCTTATCTCTCTTGTAAGCACAATCCAAAAACAAAGTTCAATACGCGGCGCTATTGACTTTATAAACCTTAAGGAAAGGCTTGAGCATGATCTGGAGACGTCAATTTACAGGATAACCCAGGAGGCACTCAGTAACATTGTTAAATATTCAAATGCCCAGGAATTCAATATACAGCTAATAAATAATCAAGACGCAATCCGCCTGATCATTTCCGATAACGGGATTGGATTTGATACGGACAATTGTAATAACGGAATGGGAATTAAAAATATGAAAGAAAGAGCTGAAAGCCATAAGGGAAGTTTCCGTATAAGTTCTTCAAAAGAAGACGGAACGGTGCTTGTGGCCGATTTCTCTAAGGAGACTTTATATGCAGGGTGACATAAGGATTCTTGTTGCCGAAGACCACAACATTGTCCGTGATGGAATTATTGGCCTGCTTGAAAACATACAGGGATTATATGTGGTCGGCGAGGCATCAAATGGAAATGAATTGGTTGAAAAGTATTCTATGCTTGTCCCCGACGTTGTGATCTCAGATATTTCAATGCCCGGAATGACCGGTATTGACGCCGTGATGGCAATCAGGAAAAAGTATCCCGACGTTAAGGCCCTCTTTTTGTCGATTCATGAAGGCGAGGAATTTATCTTTCATGTTCTCAAAGCCGGAGGAAAAGGGCTCCTTAGTAAAAATATTATTAAAGGCGAACTCATCTATGCAATAAAAGTTGTTGCACAGGGAGGTATATATTTTGGAAGCGGCTATAATGAAGAAAAACTCAAGGAGATTCTTGAAAGAAATACACCTGCAGACCCGGTTGCTGTTTTCCAGGATTCGGACTTAAGCCGCAGGGAAATAGAAGTGCTCAGACTTGTCTGCGACGGCTACAGCAGTTACGAAATTGCTGAGGCTCTGGAGATTGGAAAGAAAACCGTGGATACACACCGCTCAAGTATTATGAAAAAACTTGGTGTAGAAAACACCTCCCAACTCATCAAGTTTGCCGTTAAGAACAGGCTCGTGGTTTGAATGAACAACAGAATATTTATGAAAAAAGAGGTTGATCCCTGTCTATGCTGGTTGCTCAAATTATAACAACGATTTCACCACTCGTCTGGCTATTCCCGGTTCTTAAACAGTATAAAGGGCAATACGGGTACTATTTCTTTATCCTTGCTGCCAGTGATCCCGTGGGAACAATATTCCTGAAAATGCACATTCTTCTTCCTCATGCATTTCATCTTATATTCTCGGTGGCTTTGATCTTTGCTGCACAGGCGGCTGTTTCTAAAAGGGAAATTAAGTGGGAATTACTTCTGCCTTCTTTGGTTATTTCTCTTATCGTGGGAGCTTCTCTGCCAAAGGCTCCAGATCGCCTGATAACTGCGGCAATTCAAATAATAATCTTTATTATTATTCTCAGGCAGACAGTGATATTTTCAGGAAAATACAGATATGTAAGTTTTTTCCATATCTTGCTTCTTACCTATCAGGCTTCACTGATTTATAAAATGATCAATCTTGTCCTTCTATTTCAGAAGGGGAGTGTATATTTCTTCTTTACCACTGCATTTGAAATAATTCTTGGAATATTGTTCTGTGTATTTACTGAGAAAGATAAACGTTTTGCTTTGAATTTAAGTAAATACCTGAGCTACAGATAAATTCAGAGATATTTTTCAATAACTATGTGATTTTTATGAATGTTGTACTTTTAATAGGATATGTTTCGTCTTTTATATGGGCGCTTCCTCCATTCAGGCAGTATAAAGGAAATTTCTTTTACTACTTCCTGTTTGTGGCGCTTTCTGATCCTTTAGTAATGGCACTGCGAAGTTCCCTGCGCATAGTGCCTTCAAATATGTATTTTGTTCTTACCCTCTTTTCTGCGTTTGTTTCAATAATATCGATAAATAAAAAAATTAAGTGGGAAATTGTATTACCTGTTCTTGCAGCAGTATTAGCTTTTGGATTTTCTATTCCAAACCGGGATATATCCTATATTATGTGTGTATTAATCGTGCTAATATTGTATTATTCCATTCGTCATATTGCCTTTTTTGCTGCAAAGAAAGAATATGTAAGTCTTTTTCATTTTCTTTTTCTTATTTACAACGCATCGTTACTTATCAAGTTTATAAATGCAATGGTGGACTCATACATGGGAGCTGCATATTTTTATTCAACAACTATCTTTGAAATCATTCTTGGAATTCTCTTCTGCTTTTTCAGAGAGGAGGATAAGCGCTTAGCTTTTAATCTAAGTAAACATAAGTTCAAAGAATTATAAGGCCTGTCTAATAACTTAAATGCAGAAATAATATTTCAAAATAGTAATGTACAATATATGAATGTCATAAAATTAATTCAATTTGTTTCGTATACTATATGGGCGCTTCCTCCATTCAGGCAGTATAAGGGAAAATTCTTTTATTATTTCCTTTTTGTTGCTATTTCTGATCCTTTGTCAATGCTGATTCACAGTTATTTGCGCCCGGTGCCTTCAAATATTTCTTTTGTCCTGGCTCTCTTTGGTTCACTGGTTTCTATAATATCGATCAATAAGAGAATCAGGTGGACCCTTGTAATATCTGTTCTTGTAGCAGTGTTAACTTTAGGGTTTTCACTTCCTAACTGGGATATAGCTTATATTTTGTGTGTCCTTCTTTTTCTTATATTGTATTATTCAACGCGTCATATTGCCGTCTTTGCTCTAAAGAACAGGTACATGAGTTTTTTCCATTTTCTTTTTCTCATTTATAACGCGTCATTGCTTATCAAGCTTATCAAT